>CAZSRJ010000011.1:1983-5852 GCA_964609235.1 uncultured Rhodoluna sp. | reverse complement strand
ACCTTCTCGTCGTGGTCGACGAGTTGGCCGACCTAATGATCGTTGCCCCGCGCGACGTTGAAGACTCGATTGTTCGCATTACGCAGTTGGCCCGTGCCTCGGGAATCCACTTGATTCTCGCAACCCAGCGACCTTCTGTCGACGTTGTAACCGGTTTGATCAAGGCAAACGTGCCTAGCCGCCTGCCTTTCTCGGTTTCTTCAATCACCGACTCGAGAGTGATCCTTGACCAGACCGGTGCCGAGAAACTTGTCGGTCAGGGTGATGCTCTTTTCTCGCCGATGGGCACCAACAAACCAATTCGTGTTCAGGGTGCCTGGCTTGCCGAAAACGAGTTGCAGAGAGTTGTCGATCACGTCAAGGCGCAGATGAAGCCCGAGTATCGCGAAGACGTTAACGAGGTCAAGGCCTCGGCTGTAGTTGATGCCGACATCGGCGACGATCTAGAAGTTCTCTTGCAAGCTGCCGAGCTGATTATTAATTCGCAATTCGGTTCAACCTCGATGTTGCAGCGAAAGTTGCGCGTGGGCTTTGCGAAGGCCGGCAGGTTGATGGATCTGCTCGAGTCGCGCAACATAGTTGGCCCAAGCGAAGGTTCAAAGGCACGCGATGTCATGGTTCGCCCAGAAGATTTGGCGACTGTGCTTGCTCAGCTGCGCGGTGAGCGTGGCGCCAAGACGGCTCCTGCGGTTGCCGCGGCTGCTCGCGAAGTCGAGTCTGAAGCTCAGGGTTTTGAGGCGCTTGCCGCCGGCGACCCAGCCGACTACATTCCGCGTGCAAACGACGACGATGACGACGGCGATGAAGACGCCTGGCAGCTGACGGGTAGAAAATAGTGGCTGTCGGCCTGAACCTTCCAAACAGCATCACTCTCTTACGAATTCTGCTGGTTCCGGTCTTCATAACCCTGCTGTTTGTTTCTCCAGAAAAGAACACAATCGAGCGTTGGTTCGTGGTTGCCATTTTTGTGATTGCCATCTCAACCGACGGAATCGATGGTGCGATTGCCCGCAAGCGAAACCTGGTTACCAACCTCGGCAAGCTGCTAGATCCAATCGCTGATAAGGCGCTAATCGGTGGCGCATTGATTGCGCTATCTGTTCTCGGTGAACTCAGCTGGTTCATAACCGGTGCAATTTTGCTGCGCGAATTTGCAATTACGCTTTACCGCCTTGTGCTCGCAAAGCGCAGGGTTTTGGCTGCTTCACCTGGCGGAAAGTTCAAGACCGTGATGCAGGCAATTGCCATAGGCTTCTTGCTTTCGCCCCTCGACTACTACTTTCCTTGGCTGATTCCAGTTGAGATGGTGTTGATTTACTTTGCGTTGATTGTCACTATCGTCACGGCACTGCAGTACATCGATGCCGAGATGAAACTGCGCAAATGAGCGCCTCGCTTTTCGAACAATTGCTTGTCGATCTAGAAGCGCACGGATTCAAGCTTGCAATTGCCGAATCACTGACGGGTGGTCTGCTGAGTTCAAGTTTTGTTTCTATCGCTGGTGCGTCAAACGTCTTTCTCGGATCGGTAGTTGCATACCATGACTCCGTGAAGCAAAATCTGCTTGACGTTTCACCTTCGATGCTTGAGCAAAGGGGAGCGGTTAGCTCAGAGGTGGCAATCGCAATGGCTGCGGGAGTAGCCTCGCTCTTCTCAAGGCAAACCGGCACACCTCTCGAAAAGATAGTCGCAATGGCCACAACCGGCATGGCCAGCCCCGCCGCTGAGAATTCCCAGCCAGGCGGCGCAGAGGCAAAACCCGCGGGATTAGTCTTTGTGGCGGTGCAGTTGCCAGGTGGCTCGGCTCAGTGTCGGCAGTTGAACCTGTCGGGTAAGCGCAATGAGATTCGTGAGGCCGCCGCAGAGGCCGCCGCCAAGCTTTTGCAGAGCGAACTACGAAAAATCGACTAGCCGGGACTATCCGAGCGGTCTTTTTTGTTCATAGTTGAGCGACAGTCAGGCAACTTTCAGCCACTTTGTCTAACTTTGTCGTAGGTACAGGGTAAGTTGATTCTCTAAGGAGGCCCAGATGGCACTAATTCGTCAAGAAATCGGCGATGTTTTGCGCGATTTCCGCACCCAGAAGGGTCAAACGCTGCGCCAGGTGGCTGCCAGGGCCAACGTTGCCCTCGGCTATTTGAGCGAGGTCGAGCGTGGTCAGAAAGAAGCATCCTCAGAGATTCTGGCTTCACTGGCTGACGCACTAGACACCCCTGTTTCAGTGATTTTGCGCGAGGTCAGCGATCGTCTGGCCATCCTTGAAGGCGTAACCGTGCCTGACCTGGTTCCTGACACCTTCGCCGAGAGCATCGAAGAGCACAAGTTCGCCAGTGTCGAGCTTGATGAGTTCGACGCCTTTCTTTTGGGCACCTCGAGCGGCAACACCGCTAGCCAATCGGCCAAATAACAGGCTTCAGCCAGCGTGAGGCTTAGCCAGTTTCAAGAGCTCATGAACGAAGAGTTCGGCGAAGCCTATGCCGCCGTTTTGCTAAAAGACCTGGTTCTTCAGCCCCTTGCTGACCGCACCGGCCAGAAGTGCCTAGATGACGGTGAAGATCCAAGAGACGTCTGGCAGGCCATCTGTGCCGCTTCGGGTGTTCCAAAAGAGCGTTGGCACGGCAAACCGGCTAAGAACAAAAAGACGAAATAGCGACACGCCAAACGAAATATTGTTCGAAAATCTGTTCGAATAGTGCTAATCTGCTAACAAGCGGTTTCTGATGGGGTTTTCTCAACAGAAACGGCGAAGACCGAGTAAATGTCCGATGTCACATCTAGTGTCAGTTGAAACAGAAGCAGTCAGAAAGAAGCTCAAATGCCATCACCATCAGATCGCGAAAAGGCCCTCGATACAGCGCTAGCCCAGATCGACCGCCAGTTCGGCAAAGGCTCCATCATGCGACTCGGTTCAGACGAGCGCGCTCCGGTTGAAGTTATCTCAACCGGTTCAATTGCACTTGACGTTGCTCTCGGAATAGGCGGTCTTCCAAAGGGCCGAATTGTTGAGATTTACGGTCCAGAGTCTTCGGGTAAGACCACGGTTGCGCTTCACGCAATTGCCAACGCACAGAAGAACGGCGGAACCGCCGCATTTATCGACGCCGAGCACGCGCTCGACCCGGTTTATGCGCAAGCGTTGGGCGTTAACATCGACGATCTTCTAGTTAGCCAGCCAGACACGGGTGAGCAAGCCCTCGAAATAGCAGACATGTTGATTCGCTCGGGTTCGATCGACGTAATTGTTATCGACTCGGTTGCTGCACTTGTGCCACGAGCAGAAATCGAAGGCGAAATGGGTGACGCTCACGTTGGTCTTCAGGCGCGACTCATGTCGCAGGCGCTACGCAAGCTAACCGGTGCACTCAGCACAACCGGCACCACAATGATCTTCATCAACCAGCTGCGCGAAAAGATTGGTGTCTTCTTCGGAAGCCCTGAGACAACCGCAGGCGGTAAGGCCCTGAAGTTCTATGCTTCGGTTCGTTTAGACATTCGTCGAATCGAAACGTTGAAAGACGGCACAGAGGCAGTCGGAAACCGCACCCGCGTAAAGGTCGTCAAGAACAAGATGGCATCGCCGTTCAAGCAAGCAGAATTTGACATCATCTACGGAGTCGGAATCTCGCGCGAGGGCTCGTTGCTCGACTTTGGCGTTGATCAAGACATCGTAAAGAAGTCTGGCGCTTGGTATACCTACGAGGGCGAGCAGCTCGGCCAGGGCAAAGAGAATTCTCGCAACTACCTGCTAACCAACCCAGATGTTGCAAATGAAATCGAAAAGAAGATTAAGCAGAAGCTTGGCATCGGTGTTCCTAAGGCCGTAGCCGACCTCCCGGTCGAAGAGGCCGCGGTTGTTGCTGAGGCCACAG
>CAZSRJ010000011.1:0-1973 GCA_964609235.1 uncultured Rhodoluna sp. | reverse complement strand
CTGATGAACTCAAGTCGTCGGGGTGCTCCCGCCGGTTTCAAGAAGAGACAAACGTCGAACTCTGAAACTGGCGAGGCACCCCGCAAGCTTTCTCCTGAGCGTCAAGAGCAACGTGCAAGAAACGTTCTGCTCTACCAACTTGCTCGAGGGGCTAAATCGGCGCACACTCTCAGGCAAATTCTTGAGAAGCGAGAGATTGACCCCGAGATTGCAGAGTCTGTAATCTCACGATTCATCGAGGTTGGTCTGATTGACGATGTGCTTTACGCCGAGACTGTCGTGAACTCCCGACAGAAATTTAAGGGGCTTGCCAAGTCGGCGATCAAACGCGAACTCAGCCAAAAGGGTGTCGAAGCCGCAATCGTCGAACAGGTTACCGATGCAATTACCGTCGAAGATGAATTCGAAATGGCTCTTGAGCTAGCCAACAAGAGAATAGTGCGAATGGCCAACCTTGAGCACTCTGTTCGTCAACGAAGATTGAATAGTTACCTCGCGCGCAAGGGTTATTCGTCATCGATAGTCATCGCGGCCGTCAAACAAGCCGAGCAGGCCTTAAACAACGCCTCCTAGATTCACGGCGTCAAATCTTTTCAGGTCACAAGTTGACTTGCGGGGGTAAAATCTGATTGATGACTCAAACACTTACCCGAACCTACGAGGTACGAACATTTGGCTGCCAAATGAACGTGCACGATTCTGAGCGCCTTTCTGGCCTGCTCGAGTCGGCGGGTTACGTTGCGGGTGCCACCGGTGAGTCAGATGTGGTTGTTTTCAACACCTGCGCAGTTCGCGAGAATGCCGATAACAAGCTCTATGGCAATCTCGGCATTCTCTTTGAGAAAAAGCAGGAAAACCCCGATTTGCAGATTGCTGTTGGTGGCTGCCTCGCTCAGAAAGATCGAGACACCATCGTGGCCAAAGCGCCGTGGGTCGATGTGGTCTTCGGAACGCACAACATTTCTTCACTGCCGGCGCTGCTCGAGCGAGCCCGACACAATAACGAGGCCCAAATCGAAATCGTCGAAGCGCTCGAGACCTTTCCGAGCAGTCTTCCCGCTAAGCGCGATTCAACCTTTTCGGCCTGGGTGAGTATTTCTGTTGGTTGCAACAACACCTGCACATTTTGCATTGTGCCCGCGCTTCGCGGAAAAGAGCGCGATCGCAGCCCCGAAGACATCCTTGCTGAGATTCGTGCCTTGGTCGCCGAGGGAGTGGTCGAAGTCACTCTGCTTGGTCAGAACGTCAACACCTACGGGGTTGAGTTTGGCGACAAGGGTGCTTTTGCCAAACTGCTTCGAGCTTGTGGTGACATAGAGGGTCTCGAGAGGGTTCGCTTCACCTCACCCCATCCCGCGGCATTTACCGACGACGTCATTGAGGCAATGGCCGAGACCCCAAACGTCATGCCCCAGCTGCACATGCCACTTCAATCAGGCAGCGACAAAGTTCTAAAAGACATGCGTCGCAGCTATAGAAGCGACAAATATCTGGGCATTCTCGATCGGGTTCGAATCGCCATGCCACACGCTTCTATAAGCACCGACATAATTGTGGGTTTTCCTGGCGAGACCGAAGAAGATTTTCAAGAGACCATTCGAGTAGTTGAGGCGGCTCGGTTTGCCGTTGCGTACACCTTCCAGTATTCAAAGCGACCTGGAACACCCGCCGCCGAACTGCCAGATCAGGTGCCAAAAGCGGTCGTTCAAGAGCGTTACGAGCGCTTGCTCGAGGTGGTAAACCGAATTGCTCTCGAAGAGAACCAATCTCAAATTGGCCGAACAGTTGAGGTGCTGGTTGCCAACGACGGTCGCAAAGATGACCGCACCAACCGAATCTCGGGCAGGGCCCGAGACTTCAGGCTGGTTCACTTCGAAGTGCCAAAGGGCCACGAGTTGCCTAGGCCTGGTGACCTGGTGACCTGCACGATTACCGAGGCTGCGCCATACCACTTGATTGCCGACCTACGCGAA
>CAZSRJ010000010.1:0-11789 GCA_964609235.1 uncultured Rhodoluna sp. | reverse complement strand
CACGCAGGGTAGTTTGGGCTTATGGCTACAGAACCGAGACTCGCACTGCAACAGTTAATCGCCGCTCTCGAGCGACACTTCGAGGCCATGAGCAGCAAACGCTCAGACGACGATCCGGCCGTTTCACACGCCTACGAAGTGCTCAAAGATTCCTTTCTCGACTACGAAGAGGCTGTCGACGAGAGGTTCGAGGAGTGGCTGCCATTCGAGCTAGCAGACAACGAAGAAGATTCTGATTGAATTTTTTTGACGCGGTCATTCTCGGAATCATTCAGGGACTAACCGAATTTCTTCCAATTTCTTCTAGCGCTCACGTGCAAATAGCGAGTCAATTGCTCGGATTAGACCACATGAGCCGCCCCCAGCTAACCGCGTTTATTGCAACAATTCAGCTTGGAACCGAAGCGGCGGTAGTTATCTACTTCTTCAAAGACATAGTTCGAATTGTTAGAGCGTGGTTCGGTTCAATTTTTTCTCGTCAGTCACAGAGCGCTAACGAAAAAGCCGATGCGAAACTGGGATGGCTCGTGATTGTCGGTAGCGTGCCCGTAGTTGTCATCGGCTTGGTATTCAAGACGCAGATCGAAAACCAACTGAGAAACCTGTGGATTGTCGCCTACATGCTGATTATCTTCGGCTTGGTTTTGGCCGTGGCTGATCGAATCGGAACTCGAACCAAGTCGATTGATGACATCTCAACTCGTGATGGAATTCTCTACGGACTAGCCCAGGCACTCGCCGTGATTCCAGGTGTTTCTCGATCTGGCGGAACAATATCAATGGGATTGTTTCTCGGCTACAGCAGACAGGCCGCTGCCAGGTATAGCTTCTTGCTGGCCATTCCCGCGGTCGTGGCAAGTGGCACATTTGAGTTTGCCACCACTTATCAGAGTCTCGCACCAAGCGACATCGCCGGCACCGCGGTGGCAACCGTTGTTTCATTCGCGGTCGGGTTCACCGTGATTGTCGCGTTTTTGCGCTATCTCAACCGCGGCTCGTTCATGCCGTTCATTATTTGGCGAATCGTTGTGGGAGTTGCCCTGCTGGTCTTGCTCAGCAACGGCGTGCTCACGGCCTAGTGCCTAAAATCTCTAGTCGGCGTTTCTTTCGCCGGTCTTCGGGTCTTTTCCTTCGTCTTCCTGCGCGAGAAAGCGTTCGAATTCAAGCGCCAATGATTCTGCGCTGCCAGCGCTTTCGTCGGCTGCGTCTCGGGCCGATTCGAGTTGCGACACATAAGACGCTAGTTCCTCATCGTTTTCGGCGAGCTCGTCAATTCCTCTTTCCCAGGCAAACGCGTCATCGGCCAGAGTGCCGTGATTGAACTGCAAACCTAGAAGCGTCTCTAGCTCAACCAAAAGCGCAAAGGTTGCCTTCGGCGAAGGGGAGTTGTGAACGTAGTGGGGAACCGGAGCCCATAGAGCGACAGACGGTATACCAGCATCTTCGAGAGACATCGCCAACACCGAAATGATTCCAACCGGCCCCTCGTAATCACTCGGCTCGATTGCCAACTGTTTGCGAATCGTGGCGCTCTGGCTAGAACGCGAAACCTTTATCGACCTGGTGTGAGGACTATCTGATGGAACCGCTCCGAGAAAAATCACCTGATCTATCTCTGAGTCTTCAATAAACTCCATGATTTCCGCCGAGAAGGTCTTCCAGCGACGCGCGGGCTCGTTGCCGAGCAAAAAGTAAAGGTCTGAAAATCGCGGATTCTCTTCGGCTGCGGCCTTCGAACTGCGCAGCAACTCAGCTCCGGGCCACGAAATCTCGCGTTGACCGTCTTCATCGTTTGAAACCGTGGGGCGTGAGAATTGAAAGTCGTAGTAGTCCTCTGGATCAACCGCCGCGATAACGTCTGCATCGAGTTGCATAACCAGGTGCTTCACCAACCCGCTAGCACCCTCCGCGGCATCGTTCCAACCCTCGAATGCCACAATCAAGGTTTTGCCTTCAAAAAAAGGGTTTGCCAAACCAATCTCCAATATCTCTCACCTAAACATTAGGCGAACCGCGGGGTAAAATTTACCCATGCCCATCACTTACCCAGCCGCAGTTCTTTTTGACATGGATGGGACGCTCATCGACTCGGAGCACCACTGGCTGAGCAGCGAACAGGAGCTCGCTGCGAGTTGGGGTGCCAAGTGGACAAGCGATGACGGCGAAGCGTTGATTGGCATGAGCCTCTATCAGAGCACAACACTCATCAAAGAGAAACTTGGCATCGACCTCACCCCAGACGAGATAACTCAGACCTTGACCGATGCCGTGATCAAGAAGCTCGACGAGCAAATCGTCTGGCGACCCGGGGTGCTCGAACTCATGGCCGACCTGAAGGCCAAAGGCGTAAAGACCGCCTTGGTTACGATGTCGATGCGGCGCATGGCGCTGTCTGTTGCGGCCCGATTGCCAGTTGGCGAATTCGATGTGGTCGTTGCGGGCGATGACGTTACCAACGGCAAGCCGCATCCTGAACCATATCTCGTGGCGGCAGCGCAGCTCGGTGTCGATATTCGTGACTGTGTTGCGCTCGAAGACTCCGTGACCGGGCTGACCTCGGCAGAGGCCTCTGGTGCTATCGCAATCGGAATTCCAAATATCGTGCAGTTGCCCGAGCAAGAGGGCAGACTTATCTGGCCGACACTTGATGGGGTAACCGCCCAGACCCTTGCGGCACTGCACAAAGAGAAGCGAGCCCAAACTGACTGAGCAAGACAACCTGCCTCGCGGACCTTTTCGCGTAGGCGATCGCGTTCAACTCACCGGCCCAAAGGGTCGTTTGAACACCATCACGCTTGAAGTAGGCGCAAGTTTCGGCACCCATCGCGGCGAACTAAAGCACGATGACATCATCGGACAACTCGAGGGTTCGGTTATAAAGAACCACAACGGCGTCGAGTACCTCGCGCTGAGACCGCTTCTGACCGACTTCGTTTTGTCTATGCCGCGCGGCGCGAACATCATCTACCCGAAAGACTCGGCACTTATAGTCACAATGGGTGACATTTTTCCTGGTGCTCGTGTAATCGAAGCCGGAGTTGGTTCGGGTGGGCTCAGCATGTATCTGCTGCGAGCAATCGGCCCTAACGGCCGTCTCGATTCATTTGAACGGCGTTCGGAGTTTGCCGAAATCGCTAAGGCCAACGCCATCAGCCAACTTGGCTACGAGCCAAAGAACTGGCAGATTCACATCGGCGACCTTCAAGAAAAATTGGGGCAGGTCATCGCCACCCACGAAGCCGACCGAGTTGTTCTAGACATGCTCGCCCCATGGGAGTGTGTCGAAGAATCGGCAGAGGCCTTGGTTCCCGGCGGTTTGATAATCGGCTACGTGGCTACCGTCACTCAGCTGTCACGCTTCACCGAAGCGGTTAAGGCAAGCGGCCACTTCGCCGAACCCGAGGCGTTCGAGACGCTGTTCAGAACCTGGCACCTTCAGGGACTCGCCGTGCGCCCCGACCACCGCATGATTGGCCACACGGGTTTTCTGGTCACCGCCAGAAGGCTTGCACCCGGAACAGTTCTGCCGAGATTCAAGGGAAAGCAAAAACCAGAATTCAGCGACGAAGACCTAGCCGCCTGGAACCCTGATCACCTCGGCGAGCGTTCGGTCAGCGATAAAAAGCTTCGCAAGACCGTGAGAAATGCGAACGCAACCGCCAAGGCACGCCTTGAGCAAGAAGACTGAGTGCGAACGTAAACTTAGCCAATTGAACAGAAAGAAAGTAGTAACTTGCGCAAACTAATCGCGGCGACCCTGCTAGTGGTCACGGCAACAATCTCGGGCTGTGCAGCCACGCCATCTGGCCTAGACGCCGACTACGCATCGCTGCCAGAGGTTTGCGAGAAGTTCACCAACGGCGACGCGGTGAATACCATCAACGCAACCGGGGATTTCGGAACCAAGCCAACCGTGACATTCACGTCACCACTGAGCGCTGACGAGATTGAAACCAAGGTTCTGATTGAAGGAAACGGCCCAGCATTCAAGGGTGGAGCACAGGTTAAGTTCGAATACGTCGCCTTCAATGCCGGTAACGGCAACGAGTTCGCTTCGTCGAAATATGACGGAACCGACGCTGTGGTTCAGTTCTTCAACACCGGTCAGAAACTTGATTTCTGTCACGCACTTTCTGGAGTAAAAGAGGGTTCGCGAGTAGCGATTTTGATTCCAGCCCAAATGGCTCACGACGCGCAGGGTGACCCTAGCAGTGGAATCAGCGAAGCCGACAACCTGATTTTTGTAATCGATCTACAGCGCGTTTATCTGCCAAAGGCGATCGGTGCGGCTCAGCCGGCACAAACCGGCATGCCGACAGTTGTGCTCGCGCCTTCTGGCCAGCCGGGCGTTCAGATTCCAAAGAGTCAGGCACCGGCCGAACTCAAGATTGTCGACCTGATTAAGGGTCGCGGCGAAACAGTTGAAATCGGCGACAAAGTTACATTGCACTACAGCGGTTTTCTCTGGAGCACTGGTTCACAGTTCGATTCCTCATGGAACGCGGGAGCACCTGTGCAGTGGGAGCTGACAGAGACCGGCTTTATCAAGGGATTTGTAGAAGCCCTTGACGGTGCAGTAGTTGGATCTCAGGTTTTGGCGGTAATTCCGCCCGGCGACGGTTACGGAGATCAGGCATCCGAGTCGATTCCGGCCAACTCAACTCTCGTTTTCGTGATAGACATTTTGGGTGTAGACAAAGCAGCAAAAAACTAGGGGGAGCCAGTGACTGATTCGCAAGACTACGAGATTGACGCATCAGATCCGTCTGAGCGCCTGCTCAACCTGACCCTCGCTCTAATCTCGACCAGTGTCGGAATGACCAAGGCCGAGTTGTTCTCGGCGATTCGCGATTATCGAAACGACTTAGAAAACGGAATCTCGGTCGAGTCTTTGAATCGAAAGTTTGAGCGCGACAAACAGGCTTTGCTGCAAAGCGGTATTCAGTTGAAAACTCGAATTCTCGATTCTGACATGGAAGACAATCAAGAGACTCGTTACATTATCGATCCGAGCGGATTCCAGTGGCCAGAGGGAGTCAAACTGAGCGCCAAGCAACTTCAGCTGCTGCAACTGGCCTCTTCGGTTTGGCGTCAGGCATCGCTTTCCAGCGATGCAGCCCGAGGGCTCGACCGACTTCGTGCTCTTGGCACATCAACACCAAGCTCAGACATTATTGCCTTTGCTCCGCGCATCAAGACACATTCGCGAGCTTTCGCTCCACTTACAACCGCTGTAACCGAGCGCCGACAGGTGACCTTCAGCTATCGCCGGCCAGATCAAGATGAGCCAGAAACTCGCACGTTTCAGCCGTGGCGCATCTCGCACATCGAAGACCAGTGGCTCGTTCAGGGCTTTGACGTAGCAAGACAAGAGGCAAGAAACTTCTTGCTCAAGCGAATAGTTTCTGAGGTGAAAATCAGCAGGGATGTGGTTTTCGACCCGCCAACCCAGGCCCAGATTAATCAGCATCAGGCCGAACTCGACGCCCACATTGCCAACAACGTTGCGGTTCTCAATGTAAAGAAGGGTTCCTCGGCCTGGTTCCACTACGACATGTCGGCCAGCGATGAAAGCGATGTGCAGCAGCTCAAAATTCAATACATGGATTTAGCCTTGCTAGCCGATGACCTTCGCGACTACGCCGGCGATTTTGAAGTCATTGAGCCAGAGAAGCTCGACGAAGCAATTCGTCAGGGCTACGAGAAAGTGGCGGCAGCACATGTCTAGCCAGAGAAAAATGAACTCTTTCGATCGCTACAACTTTCTGTTGCCGCTGATTGGTTATCTAATGCGCAATCCAGAAACTACCGTCACTGCCGTGGCAACACATTTCGGTGTCGATGAGGTTTTCGTGCGAGAAGCGCTAACAACACTGATGACCACGGCAACCTACAAAAACCGTGAGTTCGAAGACACCTATTACATGTTCGACCTCGACCAGCTCGATGACGAGGGAATCATATCGCTCTGGCAAGGTGAAGTAATCGAAGATGCACCAAGGCTCTCGGCCCGTCAGGCTTCTGCTCTGGCCGCCGGATTGAGCATCATGTCGACGCTTCCGGAATTCTCAAGCGAACATGAGATAACTGAACTGCTAGAAATCATCTCGCAGGGCACGGCCGAGAGCGGTCCGGCTGCGATTCACTACAAACCCGGCGCAATCGACTCAGACGTTGCCGTGATTCGCAAGGCGATGCTGAACAACCACCGCATCGAGTGCGTCTATCGAAACAATCGCGGTGAGACGACCACGAGACAAATTGATCCGCTCCGCCTAGACACGCGCGGAAACATTTGGTTCTTGCGCGGTTACTGCCTGATTCACAACGAGCTCAGAAACTTCAGGCTCGACCACATGGGCTCTGCCGTTGAACTCGAAGTCGAGATTTGCGAAGAAGCAAAAAAGATTCAAGACATCGACGATGCCGAATACGAGAGCAGCGAGACCGACATAACCGTGACGGTCGAGGTTGACCCAGAGGCCTATTCGATGCTTGGTGATTTTTCTGCCCAGATCATTAGAGAAGATAGAAAGTCAAACGTGGTCACGGCATCGATCAAAATCGGTTACCTGCCTTACCTCGGCAAGGTTATTGCTCACTACGGCGGTGCCGCCCGAGTTCTCGAGCCGGCTTCGGCAAGGCAGGTTGTGCGAAACTACGCCCTAACGGCCCTTGGGCTTGAGCCAGAAGGCTTACCGGAGCAGGAGTAATGAATTCAACTCTGACCGCCATAGTGTGGGTGACGCTGATTGTGGGTTCGCTGGTTTACCTGGGCTACGTGTTCTATTCGCTCTTTCTCAAGTCAAAGGCAACCTATGAGGCTAGTAAGCCCCTCATCTCAACGGTGACTCGTCTGGTTTCGGCAATCAACGAAAAGCCAAGCTATGAGCGCCCCTCGGACAATCTGTTTGATGACGTCAACGTTCACCTGGCCGAGCGAGCGAAACTCAAGAAGAAGCGAGAACTCGCCGCCGAGCAGAGACAGCGTAGGCTTATAGCGAGAATCAGAGACTTTGATACCCAAGAAAGTGAGCTCAAAAATGGCAGGACTTAGAGGTTGGGAATGGCTAATCATCCTGGCTATCGTTTTGTTGCTTTGGGGTGCACCCAAGCTACCCGGCCTCGCAAAGAGCATGGGTGAGTCAATTCGCGTATTTCGCAAAGAGATGAAGCCTGGCGATGCAAAGAACGCGCAAAAACCAGCAGAAAACGAGCAAGGCGAAAAGCCTTCTGAAAAGTAGTGGCTGCACGAAAAAACCCTGAAGCAAAAATGCCCTTCAGGGGCCACCTAATTGAACTTCGCAAGCGACTGACTTGGTCGGCGCTTTTCATTTTGGCCGGCGCGGTTGGCGGCTGGTTTCTGTTTGATCCGGTCTTTGCAATTTTGCAGCAGCCGATTCTAGATCTCGCCAAAGAAGAGAATCTAAATGCCTCGGTTAACTTTGGAACCGTGATTGGCGCTCTCGACCTTCGCATTCAGGTTTCAATTTTTCTTGGCGTATTCGTCTCAAGCCCGGTATGGCTCTACCAGCTCTGGGCCTTCATAACCCCTGCGCTCAAGCGCCGCGAAAAGAAATTCACGCTTTTCTTTCTCTTTACAGCAGTGCCGATGTTCTTGGGCGGATGCGCTATGGCCTGGGTTTCGTTTCCGACTTTTGTTCGAACCCTGCTTGGCTTCACGCCCGAAGGCAGCGCAAACGTAATCAGCGCAAGCGAATATGTTCTGTTCGCCCTAAGAATTCTTTTGGTTTTCGGAATCACCTTCGTGATGCCAGTGGTCTTGCTGCTGCTCAACTTCATTGGAGTCTTGAGTGCCAAGAGCATTATCAAGTCTTGGCGAGTAGCGGTACTTGTGATCGCTTTGGTAGCAGCCCTGGCAACGCCAACCGCAGACCCAATGTCAATGCTGCTTGTCATGGTTCCGCTAATTCTTCTTTATCTGGTCTCTGCCGTGATTGCGCTGTTGCACGATCGAATAAAGGCGAAACGAACTGCTCAGACCGAATCGATTGACTAGTGGAAGAACTGAGCCCTGCCGAACGGTTCGCCAAGGCCAAGTCGAGCAAACAACCGCGATCGCTTCAGCAGTTTCTTGACACGATCGCTTTTGGCTTAGACGACTTTCAAATCGAGGCCTGCACCGCCTTGGCCGCCGGAAGTGGGGTTTTGGTCGCCGCCCCAACCGGAGCCGGAAAAACCATAGTCGGCGAGTTCGCAATTCATCTCGCAATTGAGACGAAGCAAAAGGTTTTCTACACCACACCGATCAAGGCACTCAGCAACCAGAAGTATCTAGAACTGGTGGCGAGATATGGCCCCGAACGCGTTGGATTACTCACCGGCGATACCAACCAAAACGCAGATGCACAAATTGTCGTGATGACAACCGAGGTTCTGCGCAACATGATTTATGCAAACAGCAACAACCTCATCGCGCTCGGTTTTGTGGTCATGGATGAGGTGCACTACCTGGCCGACAGGTTCAGGGGAGCGGTATGGGAAGAAGTCATCTTGCATCTTCCGAAAGACGTCAAGATTGTTTCGCTCAGCGCTACCGTTTCGAATGCTGAAGAATTCGGTGCCTGGCTCGACGAGGTTCGCGGCGACACCAAGGTAATTGTTAGTGAACACCGACCCGTTCCGCTGAATCAGCACGTTCTGTTTGGTTCAGAACTCATGGATCTCTTTGAGGAGTCGAAGGGTTCTGTTCGGGTCAACCCAGAACTAGCGCAGAAACACGCGCAAAAGCTCAGGCAACCGACAAATCGCCCGATGCGAGGTCGTCGAGGTTATCCAGGCGGCCCGCGCGACCAGGGTTTGATACACAAACTCTCGAAGCCCGAAATCGTCGAAGTTCTTGACGAGAACGACATGCTTCCGGCCATTTTCTTTATCTTCTCGAGAGCCGGTTGCGAGGCCGCAGTGAAGGCCTGCCAACACTCATCCGTGCGGCTAACGACAACCGAAGAGAAACAAGAAATTCGTCGCGTCGCCGAGGAAAAGTGCTACAACATCGCCGACGAAGACCTCGATACGCTCGGTTATTTCGAATGGCTAGCCGCACTTGAGCGGGGAGTGGCTGCGCACCACGCTGGCATGCTCCCGGCCTTCAAAGAGGTTGTCGAAGAACTTTTTCTAAGAAAACTTGTGCGGGTGGTTTTCGCAACCGAAACACTCTCGCTCGGCATCAACATGCCTGCACGAACTGTCGTTCTCGATCGACTAGACAAGTTCAACGGCGAAGGCCGAGTTCAGATAACGCCTGGCGAGTACACCCAGTACACCGGACGTGCCGGAAGACGTGGCATCGATACAGAGGGCCACTCGGTTATTCAGTGGTCGGCCAACCTCGACCCCAACTCGGTTGCCGGTCTGGCTAGCAAGAGAACCTATCCGCTGGTTAGCGCCTTTAGACCAACCCACAACATGGCCGTCAACCTGATAGAAGCCTTCGGTCGCAACCGGGCCCGTGAGGTTCTTGAACTCTCGTTCGCGCAGTTTCAGGCAGACAGGTCTGTTGTTGGACTCGCCAAAGGTTTGCGCGAGAAACAGGTCTCTGTCGACGGCTATGCCAAATCTATGACCTGCCACCTCGGCGACTTCATGAGTTATGCCTCGATGCGTCGCGAGATAAGCGACATAGAACGCGAACTCGCGTCGAATCGAACTCGAGCCGAACGCGGCAAAGACATTCGCGCATCAAAGAGTCGCAACGAAAAAGAGCGACACCTGCAAAAGCTCAAGGCCGACATCAAACATCACGCCTGTCACAGTTGCAACGAGCGTGAAGCCCACGCTCGCTGGGCAGAACGCTACTTCAAACTCAAGCGCGAGCTCGACTCTGCGCTCTCGCAAATCGAGGGGCGAACAAATCAGGTAGCGAGAACTTTCGACAAGCTCTGCGAACTGCTCGCCGATCTCGAGTACATCGAGTTGGATGGCGACGACGCAACGGTGCTCGATAGCGGCAAGACTCTGGCGCGCATCTATGGCGAGCGTGATCTTTTGATTTCGGAGTGCCTCAGGCATTCTATTTGGAAGGGCATGGATGCTCCGGCGCTTGCTGCGATGGCTGCGGCGCTGGTTTATGAGGCAAGGCGCGACGAAGAGTTTGAGAGCCGCATGCCTAAGGGCAACTTTGTCGACTACGCAGAAAAGACCGTCGACATGTGGTGGCAGCTCGAATCGCTATCGAAGAAATACAAGCTGCCGCAAACTGAGCCACTCGACTTCGCAATCAGTTTCGCTTTTTATCGCTGGGCCTCTGGCGCTCGACTCGACACCGTTCTAGACCTGGCCGATCTTTTGGCCGGTGACTTTATTCGCTGGTCGAAGCAGGTGATCGACCTGCTCGACCAAATTGCACAAACAGAAGACAAGGCGCTGGCAGAAACCGCAAAGAATGCCGTTGACGCCGTAAAGCGCGGCATAGTCGCATACAGCTACTACGGTTAGCAAATAGGCTCATAAAGTGAAGAAATCTGTTTACCGACTGGCAATGGCAGTGGTCTTCGGTGTCGCCGGTGGCTTGATTTCGTCGCTTGCATATCCGGCAAATGCCATTTGGGTTGCAATCATCCCGGCGGTCGCATTGATTCTCTACGCGATTTCGTTGGTGAAACCCGCGCAGTCGCTGCTGGTTGGGTTCTTCGCCGGTGTTGCCTTTTACGCGTCTCAAATTCCATGGATGACGGTTTATCTTGGACCCGTGCCATGGCTGGCGCTTTCGGTTCTCGAGGGGCTCATCTTTGCGGTCGGCAGTCTTGCGATTGCTCTGGCTCTGAAAACAGCCAAGAGTTGGAAGAGCAGTTTTTTCTCGAACGCAAATCTGGCGCTAATCGTGGCCTCACTCTGGACCGCGCGGGAATGGGTCGCGATGACTTTTCCATACGGCGGTTTTCCCTGGTCGAGGGTTGCTCTGTCGCAGTCGAACTCGCCTCTAGCGCCATGGGTGTTCTGGGGTGGCGGCTCGCTTCTCACCTTTGTGCTGGTCTTTGCAACCGCGCTGATTCTTTTTGCTCCTCGAGACTTTTTAATTCGAAACTGGCGCAAATCGGCAAGCGCTTTAGCCTTGGTATTGGTATTTGCTGTGCCAACAATAACGCCGCTCGACAACCGCGCAGAGGCTGGAACCTTAGACATAGCAGCCGTGCAGGGTAACGCTAAGGCCGGGCTTCTGGTTTATGAGCCGCTTGGCACAATTTTGCAGAATCACCTCGATGCAAGTGCGCCGTTGCTCAGCGACGAGAGTCGGCCAGATCTCGTAGTTTGGCCAGAAAACGCGGCGGATAAAAATCCTCAGACACACCCAGATGCCGAGGCGGCCATCGCCTCCCTAACAGAACAGCTTGGGGCACCGCTAATCTTCGGAACGATAACCGAGCGCGATGGAGAGATTTTCAATTCGACTATTCTCTGGTTGCCAAAAACCGGCGAGGCTGATTTCTATGACAAGAAGCGACCCGTTGCGTTCGGCGAGTTTGTTCCGGATCGTGAGTTTTGGCGAATGTTTGCACCAGAGCTGATCGACTTGATTCCGCGCGGCTATGCGTTTGGAACAAGAGATGGAATTCACACCGTGAGAAATGAAAAGCTTGGTGTGATGATCTGCTTCGAGGTTGCCATCGACGACATTTCTCGTGATCTGGTTGCTCAGGGCGCCAAGATTTTGATTTCACCAACAAACAACGCCGACTTTGGGCGAACCAATCAGTCAGAACAACAACTGGCTATTGCCCGCCTGAGAGCAATCGAAACCGGTCGAGCATTCGTGAACATAAGCACGG
>CAZSRJ010000009.1:1221-11802 GCA_964609235.1 uncultured Rhodoluna sp. | reverse complement strand
GGTAAGGTACTTGGTCCTCGTAACCTAATGCCAAACCCTAAAACCGGAACCGTAACCCCAGACGTTGCTAAGGCAGTTGCTGACATCAAGGGTGGAAAGATCGAGTTTCGCATCGACAAGCAGTCGAACCTTCACTTCATCATTGGCAAGGCATCTTTCACCAAGGAGCAGCTAGGCGAGAACCTAGAGGCAGCGCTTGAAGAAGTAATGCGTTTGAAGCCATCGAGCTCGAAGGGTCGCTACCTAGTAAAGGCAGCTCTTTCGACCACTTTCGGTCCAAGCGTTTTGCTAGATACCAACGTGACCAAGGTCGAATTCTAAAGATTAATTCTTGGATGAAGGGCCGGGGAATCCCTCCGGCCCTTTTTCATCCGTGTGTAGTTTCGTAGGCTATTAGTTCGCTATTGAGAGGTTGGGATATTGACCGGTCACGCATTCGGTGCGGCTACTCTGTTAGACCCTAAAGACCCGATGGGTTTGCGCTCAAGTGCACCCCTATTAGATGCGTGGATTCGCGATATGGAGACCGACAGGTCACCCTTTCAAATTCCTGGCCACAAAGGCCGAAACGACCTCACCGGAACCGTAGTTGACGGTGACATTCCGGTTCTGCCGGGCAACCACCCGCACCGCATTTCACCCAGCTTGATTCTCGAGGCCGAAGCTATAGCGGCGAAGCTCTGGGGCGCAGACCTCTGTCGCTTCGGTGTCAACGGCTCCTCTGGTTCTAACCACGCGGCCGTAATGGCCGTTGCCTCACCCGGCGACAAGGTGATTGTGTCGCGCACTCTGCACAAGTCGGTGTTGGTTGGCATGGTCTATGCGGGCGTTGTGCCAGTTTGGATTCGCCCCGAGATCAACCCGGCTACTGGATTGCCCGAGTATTTGCCATCGACTCGTTTGGCAGAAACCCTTGCTCAGCACCCAGATGCAAAGGCGGTGTTGATTGGCGAACCTTCTTATGTCGGCACAATGTCGAACATTCCTCGCCTCGCAGCGGTTGCGCACTCACATGGAATTCCGCTCGTGGTTGATGCCGCTTGGGCGGCGCACTACGGTTTTCACCCCGAGCTGCCGGGTCACCCACTAAGCGAAGGCGCCGACATAGTTGTGACCTCAGCGCACAAAACTCTGCCGAGCTATTCGCAGGCGAGTTTTGTTTTGGTGAACTCAAAGTATGTCGACTTGGCGCGCTTCAACAAAATGTTTGACTCAACGCAAACTACATCTATGTCTGGCCGAATTCTCGCATCGATCGATGCTGCACGAGCTCTGCTCGAACGTCACGGTCACGAGCTAATTGGCCCGGTTATTGAGGCAACCGAAAAGGGTAGAGCATCTTTGGTTGCCGCTGGCATAGATGTGATTGATGGCGAATACATCGACCCTTTGAAACTTGTGATTCTGCTATCGAGTTGCGGAGCAGATGGCAACAAGGTTGAGGCAGACTTGCTTGCCGCCAACATCGATATTGAAATGGCGAACCGCGACATTCTGATTCCGATGATTACCTTTGCCGACACTCCTGATCGGGTTGACGACTTGGTTCAACGAATCATCGCGTCGGTGAATTCGCATCGAGGCACCCCGCGACCCATTGAAATTTTGCCCGCGTTCTCGATTGAGCCCGAGGTTGTGGTGACTCCGCGCGAGGCTTTCTTCTCGGAATACGAAGTGGTGCCGGCAGCCGAGGCCGTTGGTCGTGTTTCTGCCGAGATGATCTGCCCATATCCACCCGGTGTGCCTGTGCTATCACCTGGCGAGCGCATCACCGAGGCGGCACTTAGCGCCTTGTTTCAAGCGCGAGACATGGGCGTCATGATCAAGTTCGTGGCCGACCCA
Source organism: uncultured Rhodoluna sp. (assembly GCA_964609235.1). GTDB lineage: Bacteria > Actinomycetota > Actinomycetes > Actinomycetales > Microbacteriaceae > Rhodoluna. The sequence goes on along the minus strand of CAZSRJ010000009.1, from coordinate 9,960 downwards.
ACACTCAAGACCCTTAAGGTTTTGCCCGCCTAATAGGCTGGAGTTCTTATGTTGTCGAGACACGTTGTAGTCGTTGAGAATGAGCCGCTCATGCGCGACCTCATTGGCAAAAGCCTCGAATCTGCAGGGTTTAGGGTCACCACCGCGGCCAATGCCGCCGATGCCAAGCGGGTTCATTTGGCCGTTGACCCCGATGCCATGGTCATCGACATTGAGCTCGGCCCCGGACCTGACGGCTTCGATTTGGCGACTGCGTTGATGGCAGAAAGCCCAGAGTTAGCGGTTGTCTTCTTGACCAACCTGCCAGACCCGAGGCTTGCCGGAAAGTCGACAAAGCACATTCCAAAGAACGCGGCCTATCTGCGCAAATCGAATCTCGTCGATGCGAGTGAACTGGTTGCAGCGCTAAATGTGGTTTTGAAGAGCGAAGACTCGAGTGGGTTTCGTCACGATCTAGATTCGCAGAGACCTTTGGCAGAACTTTCGGCCAAGCAACTCGAAGTTTTGAAACTAATCGCCGATGGTCTTTCAAATCAGCAGATTGCCGACGCGCGTCAGACAAGCGTTAGAGCTGTTGAAGGAATGGTTAGTCGAATCTTCGACGCGCTTGGCATCGATGTTCAAGATGCGGGCAACTCTCGCGTCGATGCTGTCAAAAAGTATTTTCTGGCGACTCGTCCGGGCGAGTAATGGCCGAGTACTCAACCACTCCGAGATTCCGCATGGCACGCGCCGTGCAGCAACTCGGTAGCAAATACTCGCTGAGCAACGAAACAATTCTCGGCGCAGCGGTTCCGGTAATTCTTTCGAATATGGTGCTCGACTACGGCAGAGAAGAAGGAACCTTCGGCAACTGGCTCTTGATTTCGGTTCTCGGCTACTCGGCAGTTGTAGCTATCTTGCTCGCGGCAAGAAGACTTCTTGCTTCAGTGAATCCACCGGCTTATGTTTACCTGCTCATCTATTTGGTTGCCGGATTCGCCCGCGGAGTTGTGATCTATCAAGTCGGAAAAGAGCTCGGCGTGATTCCGGCCGATGAGTGGCAATATCGCCTGTTCGGTTCGCCGCTTTTCATTTTCGTTTCGCTGTCGCTGGTGACCATTCTTGTTTCAAATTCGGTAAGGGCCACGGGCGAGTTAGAGAAACTCGAAACCAGCCGCCTTTTGCTAGAGAAGCGTTTGTCTTCGATGCGCGCTGAGATTTCGCGAATGAACGCCGAGGTTGCCGGGCGGGTATCCGGGCTAATCTCACCCGGGATTCAAGAGTTGATGCAGAAGATTCAGGGCGCCAAATCTTCAGAACTGGGCCGCGAGGTCAAAGCGCTTCGAAGCACCATCGATGATGTGATTCGCCCGCTGAGTCGAGATATCGCTCAGAGTTCTGACGAGCTGAACGCCACCGAGGTTGAGCCACCCAAGGTTTCGATTCGAGAGAACTTCAGGCTCAGCACGAGAATTCAGGTTGCTTACCAAATTGTGCCGTTTTGGTCGACCGCACTCATAACTCTGATCTCGACCCCCGCCGCAGTGGTTTTTTATCGCCAGGATGCCGCCCTCGCGCTGGTGGTCTTTGCGCTTTCGCTGCTTGCGACGTTGGAGCTGGCTGCTCTAGCCCTTCGCAAGGTTCGCGCGACAGCCATTCTCGCGCTCTTGGCGCAACTAGCAGTATTCGCTGGCGCTGGCGCAGTGGCCACTCTCGCACTTAGCTTGGCGAACCTTGGTGCCGGACTCTTTCCTTCGGCACGCATAATCATGCTCACCCTGATCATTGGCCTGGCCATGTTTGTGGGTCAGGTTCGTCAGACTCAGCGTTATGCGACGCAGCTAAACGCGCAAGAAGTAAACGAGAAGCTAGAACTTCTTAACTCGCAGGCGCGGCGCGAACTTTGGTTGAATCGCCGCCGCATCGCAACAGTTTTGCACGGCCCGGTGCAGGCAGCACTCTATGCCTCGGCTATGCGATTGGCTCAGTCAACGCGACCTTCGAAAAAACTTATTCAGTCGGTAAATGAAGATTTGGCTTCTGCTTTAGAGGTGCTGAAGTTTGAGTCACTCGAAAGTGTAGATCTCAGGGATGTGCTCTCGCAGATTATTGAGGTTTGGCAGTCGACCTGCGAAATCTATAGCAACGTCACAAAACCCGTTTATCAGGTGACCAAGAAAAAGCCCTTGGTCGGCGAGGCAGTAGCCGAGGTTTTGCGCGAAGCGGTGTCTAATGCAATCAAGCACGGTTCTGCCAGTGAAATCGAAATCGAAGCAAAGGTTTCAAACAACTTGATTTTGCTTTCGATTGTCAACAACGGCAAACCTCCTGTTAACTCGCGAGGCAACGGCTTTGGTTCGAAACTTTACTCAGAACTAACTCACACCTGGAAGCTCGACAAAACAGAAGATGGCCGCACCAAGTTCAGTGCGACCATCTTTATTGCCTAATCGCTTTAGCTAACCCCAGTTGCCAAGCGTGATTGCACCGGTATCTGGATCTGGGTCGCCGGGTTCTGGCTTCAAGTATTTTTCTTTCAAGCGCTTGGCCTTTTCGATTTCACCCAAGTCAAAGTAAGCGTCGAAACTGATTCGCGCCTCGGCCCTCACGGCAGAGTGATTACCCTGCCTTGCCATGAGTTCGCACCTGAGTTCGTGCAATTCTGCAAAGGCCATAACCGCGGTGTCGCTCTCGGGCATGTTGTCTAGAGCTCGATCAATCACGATTAGCGACTCGGTCGTGCGGTCGTTGGCCGCATAGCTTTTAGCCAAGGCGTATTCAAAGGCATACGGAAGCGGCTTTTCGATTGTCTTTGGCAACTTGCTCTCAAGGGCACCGAGCGCTCGACCCGGTTCTGCGTAGTTCGAGATGCAGAGCGCAATCATTTGGTCAAAGTAACTCAGCGACTCATCTGATTCGCCGCGCTTTTCGGCAATTGCCCTGCCTCGAACCCAGACCTGTTCGGCCTCAATGTGTTGGCCTGCCGCCGAATAGAAGGCAGCCAGAGGTTCGACAACCTCGAGAACCCCAACGGTTGACTCTAGTTCTTCGATTACGGCAAGAATCGAGCGAAGTGCCTGCACATACTTTTCGCCGTGCTCGAATTGAGCGAGCGCATAGGCCTTGCCCAAAGTCATTTCAGTGGTGTCGAGAGTTGATTTTTCTGAACGTGAAAACTCTGACAGAAAGTCAAAATCTCTGGCTGCTTCGTGCGGTTTGCTGTGCACCTTGAGCCAGGCCTCGGCCGAATCGAGACGACGAATCGTCACGTTGCGCTCTTTTGCGATTTTCATCTGGTCGCGAGTTTTCGCAATGAAACTCGCTGCCTCTGCCAAGTCGACGATTGGGGTGATCCGAAGTTGCATAAACGCGATGTAGCTCTTTGCCTCGACGATGTTCTCGATGTTTTCGTCGTCAATTGCAACGCGAAGTGCGTTCTCGAAGGCCTCGATTGACTTTGTGCGTTCGCCGCGCCAGCGATACAGGCGGCCGGCAGAAACGTAGGTTGCGAATGCGTCTTTCAGCGAGCCACCAGACTCATAGAGCCCACCGGCGGTTGCCGAGTGATCTGCCGCAAGTGAATAGCTCTTGTTTAAAAAGTAGTTGTAACCCTGAAGGTGAATCGCCTTAGCTCTCGCCTTGTCGTTGAAATTCTGCAGCGCAATCTTTTCAGCCTCGAGAGCAACTTCGGCGACATCTTCGCCACGCTCTTCTCGCAGGTAGCAGTCGCCGAGCAAAAGAAGACAATCTAACAATTCAGGGATGCGCCCGATCTCGCGATTAACGTCGACCGCTGCTGCCAGGTAACTGATGGTCTTTTCGATTTCATCTTTTTCTAGGCCGCTCGTAACAGCGCGGTTCAAAAGAGCATCGGCGCGAAATTCAAGGTTTTCACCGTGAATGTCTTGCCAGTCGTTGCTCTCTTCGTTGCGCTCCCAACCGCGGTAATCCCAGAAATCAGACATAAAAGCCCCTTCAGTTCGTAAAAGTGAATCCCCAAATTCAGACGGAAGATAACTATGCGCCCACCCTGCGACATTGTTTGTCAGCGGCACGCCGTTGAATGTCAGAGGGTGGCTGTACAAATAAGGCATGAACGAAAACACACCAAAAGAGCCCGAGTCACTCTCAATCGACGACTTTCTAGCAGCACTCGACATGGCCAAGCGCCCAGATCAGAGCCCTTACCTGCCTGAAAACCTCTGGGATGAAGTCATGCCCGGACTCTGGCTTGGTGGCACCCATGACGAACACGACCTGCGTCTGCAGGCCCGCTACGGCAGCGACCTACCCCCGATCACGCCCGAGGAGTTTCAGACCATCGTGACGATGTATGCCTGGGCCATGCCTGCCGACTGGTTCGTCAAAGAGCTTCGCTACGGAATCTATGACGGTGACATGTCAGACTTCGACACCGCCGACCTGCACGAGCTTGTGGCAACGGCTCACCGCGATTGGAAGGCCGGCAAGAAGGTCTTGATTCGTTGCCAGGCCGGCATTAACCGGTCGGGCCTAATCATGGCCTTGGTCTTGATTCGCGATGGCATGCAGCCAGAAGAGGCAATTGAGCTCATGCGTGCAAAGCGTGCCCGTTCTGTGCTGCGAAACCAGACCTTTGAGAATTGGCTCAAACAGGTGAATGTCGCAGACTGGCGCGCCTAGCCCGAGCTAGGCAGAGCGCTTGTCGTTTGCCACGCCGGCCACTATTAGTAGTGCGCCGGCGAGGGCAACCACAAGGGTTCCGGTAGCCGACGAATCCATGAAGGCCAGCATGATCTGCTCATCGCTCAGCGTTGGGTCGATTGCTGGCAGAGAACTGAGGGCACCAAATTCAATGAAGGCGCCGGCAGTAATCATTAGCACTGAGCTAAGTCGAACCTTCGAGTTGGCCACACCCTTTTGCTTGAGAAACACCGTGACTACCGCCGTGATGAACCAGCTCAGAATAGAAAGCACAAAGAAAAGCCAAAACTTGTAGCCCTTGCTGCGCGCAGTTCGCGCAGTGACCCAAGCGGCTGCGATTGTGAATGCAATCAATACGAGTAGCAGGTTGAAGGCAAAGCTGAGGGTATCCATTTCGAGGCTGTTCATGCTTAAAGCCTACGCATGCTTCTATGCAAGTGTTTGGTTCAGGTCGTGCAAAGTTGGTGGTTCGCAACCGGCGCGCTCGCAGGTAATTGAAGCGGCAACCGCGGCAACCCGAACATATTCGCTCAAATCTGCGTCGGTTAGATTCTCGAGGCGATCGAACGGATTGCTGCCAAGAACATCTGCATCACTCAGCTGCCCGAGAAGATTGGCGCAAAACGTGTCTCCGGCGCCAACGGTGTCAACCACGTTGATCTTGCGCGACGGCACATCTGTGCGCTTGCTGCCTTTGCGATAGATAGAAGTGCCATCGGCACCGCGAGTAACCAAAACGATTCGTTCGGTGTCACCTATCCATGAATAAACAATCTCATCGAGGTCGGCACCGTCGGCTAGGCCATAGAGCCACTCGATGTCTTCGTCTGAAGCCTTGATGATGTGTGAAATCTGGTTGAGCCGCTCAACTCGCACGCGCTCTTGGCTGGCGTCGAAACCCAGGGCCGGGCGCATGTTGATGTCGTGCGAGATCGTCACGGAGTTCTGCACAAAGTGCTCTGCCGCCCACTTCTCGATAACTGCGCTTGACGGCTGCATCGCCATGGTTAGGCAGCCGAACTGAATCGCGGTCGCGTGCATGTTTTCGAGCTCGATGTCGGTTGGCAATTCGGCGGGCGTCCAACCCCAGTCGGCAGTGCCGTTTACATAGAAGGCATAAGACGGCACACCGTTCGAATCGATGCTGACAACGGCTAGCGTGGTGAGTTCTTCGGCTGCGACGCTGTGTTCGAGGTGAACTCCGTTGCTTTCAAGACGCTCACGGATGATCTTGCCGAAGCGGTCGCTTGAGATGCGGCCAAGAAACTGGTGCTTGGTTCCTCGACGGGCAAGAGCCAGGGCCACGTTGGCGTTTGCGCCGCCAACTACGGCGTTGAAACTGCCGGCTTGATAGCGGTTCTCAATGAGGTCGATTAGTGCTTCGCCGATAACCAGAATCATGTCGTCAGTTTATTGCCACGGGTATAGCGTTGAACCATGAAAACTCTTTCGCTGGTCAAACGCTCAATTGCATTGCCGCTAATCGGCCTGACTGCAGTTTGGTCGCTCATGATGTTCGCCAACTGGTTTTCTATGGTTAGCCAAGAGAACTACGAGACGATTGCCAAACCAACCATCTACATCTATCTGCTTGCGTTCGCCGTTGGCACTTTCTCGGCTCTAATCGCACACGGATGGGCCGTGAAGTCGCTTGCGCTCGACGAAAGCGATAGCCTCGCTCGAGCGGCCTTGCGATTCACCGTATTGGCAGTGATTATCGGCTTGGCAGCCACAACCATCTTTGCGCTGACCAGCTTTCTGAGTGCATTCAACTCCTCGAGCCAAAACTCCGACGTCTTTCAGCGATTCATCTGGACATACCTGCCGATTTTGCTGGCAACCGGTGTGGTCGTTTATGTGATCTTGCGTGCCTTCGTGTTCCGCGGCGCTTCGGTGGCCGCCGAGGGCGAGGCGAAACCCAAGATGAGCGAGCGACAGAAGGCGCTCGCACTCGGCTATGCCGTGCCGATTCTCAGCACCGCGTTCGCGATCATCCTTGGGTTGTTTATCTATGACGCAACCCGCACCAACCTCGACACCTGGGTGTGGGTGCTAATCATTTCAATAGTTGGTGTGGGTGTGATTTACGGAACCCGATTTGCTGCGCGCGCACGTCAGGCGCGAGTAGAAGCGCCTAAACCGAAGACCGCGCTCGCGGCAGGTGCTGCAACCGTGAACTTTGTTCTTTCGATTGTTTTCGGGGCAACGGTGTCAATCATGTCGTTCACGATGGGCGCCAGCGCAATTCAAAAACTTCAGGTTTGGCCAGAATGGGTTGAGGGCGAAGAGCAGCAGATGCCAACCGTTTCTGCACCAACACTTCAGTGGTGGCTTCAAGACATGGCTCCGGCAGTTGTGCTGTTGCTGCTCGCCGCCGCCGGAATTTACCTGAGCATTACCGAACGCCACCGCAAACAAAACCTCGTGGTCGAAGCTTAGGCATCGCGAGAATTCATCCGTGAAGTTTTTTGCAAGTGGTTTGCTGTTCGACAACGACGGCGTCTTAGTTGATTCACACGCGGCCGCTGCCGATGCCTGGGCAATTTGGTGCAGCGAATATGCTCCGCACATTAACTGGGATGACCCCAAGCACGCCGGGCAACGCGCAGAAGATAAAGTTCGCGAGTGGATTTCATCGCCAGATCTTTTTGAAGTTGCGAACAATCGCATCAACGAACTCGAGCAACTCACCGCACACACCACAGTTGCGTTGCCAGGTGCGGTTGAATTGACTTCTTCTTTGCGCGCTGGCACCTGGACGGTTTGCACGTCGGCAAACCCCATGCTCGCAAAAGCTCGACTTGAGGCGGCAGGCATTCGGGTTCCGGCAGAGTTGGTGACGGCAGACGATGTGAAGCGCGGCAAGCCGCACCCAGACCCTTATTTGCTCGGTGCCGAACGCTTGGGTTTCGCTCCCGAAGACTGCGTTGTTTTCGAAGACGCAATCGCCGGAGCCTTGGCAGCCGAGGATGCCGGGGTCGGGTTGATCGTTGGTGTCACCGCGGCCGCCCTTGCCGGCCCGGCAGATATTGTGATTCGCGACCTAACGGGAATAACCTTTGATGGTGAAGTGCTTTACCTTCCAGACAGCAACCGCCTTCGATAGGAGCCCAAAATGAGCGAAGTAACTTTCTACAGTGCCGACTGGTGCAGCGACTGCCGCCGCTCAAAGGCCCTTATGAACACCCTCGGCGTCGAATACGAACTCAAGGATGTCGAGCACACCCCAGAGTTTGCGGCCGAAGCCGAGCAAATTGCTGGCCGAAAGAACATCCCGGTGATCCAGTTTGCCGACGGCAAGTTCTTGGTTGAGCCTTCAGATGCCGAGTTGCACGCTGAGCTAACCATCCGTGGCTTGATTTAGTTCAAGAAAGTTCTTGGCATTCGCGCGTGGCGCGGTTAGGCTGAAGTCGTTACGAATTCGTGACAGTAGTCGTTTGCAGTGCATTGAATGCACCAGTCTTTCCTTTATTTGAGAATCCGTTGTTTGGATGCAGCTCTCGTGTTTGGGTTTAGCGCAGTTCGACTAGCCCGCGATTGAGCAGCTACTCCCTGCGAAATCAACACAAATTAAAAGGAAAAAACATGCCAAAATTTGGCGACTCAAACGCGCGCGCGGGAAAACCAGCGCGCTCATCATCAGCTCCGAAGACCGGTCACCGCAAAGGCGCATCGGCAGCGGGCACATCAAAATTTAAGCCACGCGAAGATGGTCGCGGAGGTCGTTCAGAATTCAGAGCAGCCTCAGCAGACGACCGCGGCCCACGCAAGCCACGCGCAGCAAAGGGTGCACCGACCTCGCGTTGGGAAGACCGCGCACCGCGCACTTTCGACCGTGACGCACGTCCAGCTCGTGACTCTCGCGATGAGCGCAGCTCACGTGATGCTCGCCCGGCGGCCGGTGGCGACAAGCGACGCGACTGGAGCCCAACGCCTCCTGCTCGCCGCAGTAACTTTCAGCGCGACGACCGTGCATCTCGCGGAACTCGAGAAGACCGACCTGCACGCACTTTTGACCGCGACTCACGTCCGGCTCGCGATGGCGCAGCACCTCGTCGTTTCGAAGACCGTCCG
>CAZSRJ010000009.1:512-1211 GCA_964609235.1 uncultured Rhodoluna sp. | reverse complement strand
AACTTTTGACCGCGATGCTCGTCCAGCGCGCAAGTTCGAAGACCGTCCGGCCAGAACTTTCGATCGTGACTCACGCCCAGCACCGCGCACTTTCGATCGTGCAGAATCACGCGGACCACGCAAGTTCGATGACCGCCCTCGCAAGTTCGACCGCGACTACCGCGACGACAGCACAAACGGTCGTCCAGACCGCGCTGACCGTGTAGAGCGCGATCGCGATCGCGACCGCACTTTCGACGGCGCACGCCAGAGCAACCCAAACAAGAAGGCCTTCTTTGAAGACCAGAAGCTAGAGCGCCTTGAGAGCGTCGACGCTTCAACCGTTGACATCTCAGGCAGCTTCAGCGACATGAACCTTCACCCGAAGCTTCTCGTTGCCCTAGACCAGATGGGTGTCACCTCACCGTTCCCTATTCAGGCAGCGACCATCCCAGCGGCTATCGGCGGCATGGATGTTCTCGGCCGCGGAAAGACCGGCTCGGGAAAGACCGTTGCATTCGTTGTTCCACTAATCACCAAGTTGATCGCAGCTGGTTCAGTGCCACGCAAGCCAGGCAAGCCACGCGCGCTCATTCTTGCGCCAACTCGCGAACTTGCCGACCAGATTGACCGCACCGCTAACGCTTTGGCGAAGTCGGTCGGTTTCTACACCGCATGCATTTACGGTGGTGTTCCACAGCGTCGTCAAGAAAACATGAT
>CAZSRJ010000009.1:0-502 GCA_964609235.1 uncultured Rhodoluna sp. | reverse complement strand
CTCCTGGTCGTCTTGAAGACCTTATGGCTCAGGGCATTGTTGACCTCAGCGAAGTTGAGACCATCGTGGTTGACGAAGCCGACCACATGTGTGACCTTGGCTTCATCGAACCGGTGAAGCGCATCATGCGTGCCTGTGGTGATTCACAGAAGCTTCTCTTCTCGGCAACTCTTGATAAAGAAGTTGACGCACTTGTTCGCGAGTTTCTTCCAGCACCTTTCGTGTATGAAGTTCCGAACGAAGTAAACGACACCGCAAACATTGTTCACCGCGTTCTAACCGTTGACCAAGAAGACCGTTCACAGGTTCTTTTGCGCATCGTTCAGGGTGAGGGTAAGTCAATCATCTTTACCCGTACCAAGATGACCGCAGAGCGTTTGAGCGAGAGCCTGACCCAGGCCGGTGTTCCAGCTGCTCGTCTGCACGGTGACCTAAACCAGAACCAGCGCAACCGCAACCTTGAGCGTTTTACCAAGGGTGCTGTTCGTGTTCTAGTTGCCAC
>CAZSRJ010000008.1:0-12150 GCA_964609235.1 uncultured Rhodoluna sp. | reverse complement strand
CTCAGCCTGTTGATTGCAACCCTGACCACCTCGATCGTCGGAGCTTGGCTTGGCGCCACACCAGAGCTAGCTCAATGGGCCTTCGTGATCTTGCCGTTGCCGCTGCTTGCCCTAAGCATGCTGGGATTGTTCGGGCGTCACGGCGGCGACCGCTATGACGACCGCCCGGTAAAGCAGTCGGTTTGGCTTTACCGAATCGGTGGCGTGATCATGCTTCTAGTGACCTTCAAGCTGGCCGGCATCATCTAGCGGAATAATCGGCCCGCGTTGGGGTTGACTTCACTTATGACACAACAAGGCATTCGTTTCGGCCTCGACACCTTTGGCGACAGCTCGGTTGACGAGCAAGGCAATCCAAACAGCGATGCGCAGACTATCCGTGACCTGGTTGACCAGGCGATTCTGGCGGATCAGCTCGGCCTCGATAACTTCAACGTGGGCGAACACCACCGCGATGACTTTGCGGTTAGCGCTCCCGACACCGTGCTTGCGGGCATCGCCACCGTCACGAAAAACATCATGCTCGGTAGCGGCGTCACCGTGCTCTCGAGCGAAGACCCGGTGCGCGTTTACCAGCGCTTCGCAACACTCGACGCGCTTTCGAACGGTCGCGCCGAAATCACAGCGGGCCGCGGCTCATTCACCGAGAGTTTTCCGTTGTTCGGTTTCGAGCTCAGCGACTATCACGTGCTCTTCGAAGAGAAGCTCGATCTGCTAGTGCAGTTGCTAAAAGAAAAACCGGTCACCTGGAGCGGCAAGACCCGCGCAAGTTTAACTAGCCAGCAGGTTTACCCAAAAACTGAACACGGATTATCTCTGCGCGTCGGTGTTGGCGGCAGTCCAGAGTCTGTTGTGCGCGCTGCGAATCACGGCATTCCGATGGCGCTCGCAATCATCGGTGGCGACCCTGCACGCTTCGAACCGTTTGCGCGTTTGTATCGCACGCGACTTCAAGAACTTGGCAAAGAGCAACTGCCGGTTTCGATTCACTCTCCTGGTTACATCGCACCAACCGATGAAGAAGCGATCGAAGAGTTCTGGCCTTACTACAAAGGTTCGTTCGGTCGCATCGGTCGCGAACGCGGTTGGGGTGAGATAACTCACGCGCACTACATGAGCGAGGTGTTGCACGGCTCGATGTATGTTGGCTCGCCAGAAACCGTTGCCAAGAAGATTGCCTACGCAATCGAATCGGTTGGCGCCCAGCGTTTCGATCTCAAGTATTCAAATGGCCCGATGCCGCAGAGCCGCCTGCTTCGCAACATCGAGCTATATGCCAACGAGGTTGTGCCGAGAGTCAAAGCACTGCTCACCAAATAGCGGAATAGCCCAGACCGGGCAGCGGTTAGGAATGCTGTGCCCAACAACAAACTGCAGAGTGCTCTCGCGCGCCGATTCGTGCACCTGCTCTCGGGTTCAAACGACGGCAAGCCGCCCTGGCTGAAGCAGGTTGCCGAGGGCGAAGAGGCCGGTCTTTACCTGCCAAACCAAGCCCCTTGGATAGTGCACGCAGACTTCGCGACTCTGGTCGGTGGCATTCGTGCGTTGCTCATGCAGGCTCTGCACCCCGGCTCGCTAACCGGAGTTCGCCAGCACTCTCGCTACAAAGATGACCCGCTCGGCCGCCTAGCCGGCACGATTCGCTGGCTCACCGTCACAACCTTCGGCCCGATTGCTTCGAACCAAAAAGAGGCAGATCGCGTGAACCGCTTGCACACCCGAGTCAAGGGCGAATACCAAACCGCCGCGGGTGAGAACCGCCAATACCAGGCCGCCGACAAAGACCTGCTGCTTTGGGTGCACGTTGCATTCATGGATAGCTTCTTGCGCACCCACCAGAACTACTCAAAACGCCCGATTCCCGGTGGGGCCGATGAATACGTTCGCCTCTGGGCCGCTTCGGTTAAGCCGCTCGGTCTCGATGTCGCTCCGCAGAGCGAAGCCGAGTTGCTAGAAACTTTGCGCGGCTTCGAAAAAGATCTCGTGGTTACAGATGAAACTCGCGACGTTATCAAGTGGATTAAGAATCCGCCGCTGCCGCTGGCAGCCAAACCTTTCTACCGGCTGTTCTTTTTTGCGGCCCTTGCTTCGATGCCGCCTTCATACCAAGCGCTAATCGGTGAGCGCGCTCTGCCGCTGTGGTTTGTGAAGTGGCAAACCACAAACATTCTTCGCGGCATGCGCATTGCCATTGGCAGCGAATCGCCAATCGAAGAAGCATCAATCGCGCGTCTTCGCCGCATTGGTGCATGGCAATAAAGTAAGAGCATGAAACGCGTTCTGCTCACCGGCTTCGAACCATTTGCCGGTGCCAGCCTCAACCCATCCGAGCAAATTGTTAACGGGCTCAAGGCTAGCCAGATCGAAGGCGTCGAGCTTCACACCGCGGTCTTGCCAGTGGTCTTCACCGAGTCGAGTGAATTGCTTCGTCACCTAATCAAACTGCACAAACCAGATGTTGTGATTTGCCTCGGTCAAGCCGAAGGCCGCCGCGAGATTAGCTTCGAGCGTGTTGCAATCAATCTCGATGACGCACGTCTTGCCGACAACGCCGGCAGGGTAGTGCTTGATCAGCCAGTGGTTGCCGCCGGCCCATCGGCTCACTTCACCACACTGCCCGTGAAAGAAATGGTTGCCGCAGTGAGGGCAGAGGGAATTGCGGCCGGCCTTTCGACAACCGCGGGCACCTTTGTGTGCAATCACATCTTCTATGCGATGCAGCATGAGCTTGCCGAGACTAGCGTGCGCAGCGGATTCATCCATGTGCCGCTGATGCCAGAGCAAGCAAGCGAGTTCGAGGGTCTGCCAACCATGCCGCTAGACCAACAGGTTCGTGGCATTGAGGTCGCCATTAGAGTTGCATGCGGAGAGGGCAGCTAATGGCAGAGAAAGTTCAAGGACCGAAAAGTTATTTTCCGTCAATCGAAAAAAAGTATGGCAAGCCGATTGATCACTGGATGTCAATCTTGAAGAAGCACAAAACCAAGACTCACATGGAGATGGTTGGGGTGCTAAAGACCGATCACGAAATGGGTCACGGGCACGCTAACGCGGTTGTTGCGGTTTTCAGAAAAGAAAACGGTCTCTAAAGCTCTTTAGAGAGCTGCTTCGATTGCCTCGACGACCTTCGGGTCATCTGGTTTGGTGGTTGGGCGAAAGCGCTGAATGCTGCCATCTTTGCCAACTAGAAACTTTTCGAAGTTCCACATGATTGGCCCGGCTAGGCCCTTGGCATCCTTGGTCTTTACAAGTGACTTATAGAGCGGGTGGCGGTTGCGACCGTTTACCTTGATCATTTCTGTCATCGGAAAAGTCACGCCCCATGTGGTTGAGCAATACTCGGCCACTTCTTCGTTGCTCGAGAGCTCTTGTTTGAACTGATCTGTCGGCAGGCCAACCACGGTGAAACCCTTGGCGGCATATTTCTTTTGCAACGCCTCAAGTGCTTCGTATTGCGGGGTCAGGCCGCAGCGCGACGCCACGTTGACTACTAGAACCGGGCCTTTGCCCAGCTGGCCAAAGGTGGTCTTGGTGCCGTCAATCAGGGTTAGTTCTACATCACGAATGCTCATGAAGGCTAAAACCCTAAGAATCGCTGGTAATTCCCGTTTTCTTGGGTTTTATTCGAGCCCAGACGCGCTCGTGAAAGTAGTAGAGCATGGCTTCACCGATGGTCTGCAAGATGGCGATGGTCACGCCGAGTTCCCAACTGCCGGTTAGAACAAAGGTGATGGTGAACATCATGCCGTTGTGAACGATGTACCAACTGATGGTTTTGCCGAGGGTGCGCTTTCTCGTATCCATGCTTTAGGCCTTGGATGCTGGCGCGGGCATGCCCAGAAGTTTAGCGAGGTTGAAACGCTCGGCTTTGCGCCATGAGTCTTCAACAAACTTTGCGTATCGCACCTTGTTGAGAAGCTGATCTTCTTTCGACTCAAGCAGGTGCCAGGTTGCACCCTCGAGAAAACGCAACTTCACGTGAAGTTCGATCAGCTGAACATCGCGCTCGGTGATTTTGCCGGCTTCGAAGTATTCGTTGAGATAGGCGACAACCAGGTCGCGCTGCATTGCTTTTTTCTCGTAGAGCATCGCGTGAATCGTTACGCCAAGCTCAAAGTATTTCGATGCCCAACCGGCTTCGGCCCAATCGATGAGCACTGCGCGCTCAGGTTGAAACACAACGTTAGAAAGGTGACTGTCGCTGTGAATGAAGGTTACGTCTTCGCGCGCAAGTTCGTGGGCCTTGAGTGCCCGAACTATCGAAAGCGCATACTTCACAATTTCAGGCGCATACTCTGATGCATTTGTCTTCGAGAAAATCGGCTTCAGCATTCTTGCCGAGTTCCAATCGGCAAGTTTTCCTTTGCCTTCGCGCTCAAATGCCAGGTGAAGTTTGCGATGTGCCTCTGCAAGCAATTTTGCATTCTTTGGCATCATGCTGTCGGCAACTATTTCACCTTCGACATATGCATAAGAAACCATGTCGTATTGCTTAAGCGGCTGACGATTCAGAACCGTTGGAGCAGAGATCTTCTTGTTGCGCAACAGAATCAGGTTGTCAATCTCTTTATCGAGAAGAAGAACAAGCTTTTTGTTTTTGCGAACAAACTTGTAAACGCGAGAGAGTCTTTTATTGACCACTGTGATTGCCTCGTGGCGACTGCGTTCAACCGTGAAACACTCTGGTTCGTCGATGCGATAGAGCGCTGTGCGAATCTCACGGGGTAGTGAGTCAAACGAAACGGTCTTTGCCATTTCTTTAGTTTAAGGGCAGCCTGATTTCGAGTTTTAGCCCACCAAGTTCGCTGCGGGCTATGGCCATCGAGCCCGAGTGCGCCTCGACGATCGAGTTCATTAGCGTCATGCCCAGACCCGTTCCGCCGGTGTCTCGGCTGCGCGATTCGTCGAACCTTCTGAACCCCTGAATTCCGCGGGCATAGGCTTCGTCGGGTAAACCGGGTCCGGCATCTTCGACGGTCAAAACCGCCTGTTTGCGCTGGCTGGCGAGCGTTATTCGAACCGCATCGGTCTGACCGGTGTGGCGGTTGATGTTGCCAATTGCATTGTCTAGCAGGCGTCGAAGCAGCTCTTCAGAGCCCTTCAGGCTCACGGCCGCCAACTGGCTGTCGATCTTTCGCTTGGGTGAAATGGCCTTTAGATCTTCAGCGGCCTGGCTCACCAGCGCTTTGAAGTCGATCTTGCTGAAACTATTGCTAGAAATCGAGCCCACTTCGGCTAGTTGCAAAAGTGAGGTGATGGTCTCATCCATGCGGTTCACCTGCTCAACAATGCGGCCATATGCCCGCTTGCGCTGGTCGGCGCTGGTCTTCGCCCCCGATTGCGAGAGCAGCTCGGCATACCCCTTTATAACCGTCAGGGGTGTGCGCAACTCGTGCGAGGCATCGCCCATGAACGCCTGCATGCTCTCTCTGGTTTCACGCTCTTGGTCGGCGGTGGCCGCGATGGTTTGAATCACCGATTTCAAATCACGCCTGATAAGAATTGTGATTGCTGCTCCTGAAAGCGCTATGGTCAGGGCCGAGACCAGGGCTAGGGCAAGCAAGTTGTTGTCTCGAGCGTGGTGAGCCGCTTCTGTTGATGTAGCCACCAGCAGAAACTCGCCATTGCCCATGTCAATTGCTCGAAGTTGATATTCGATTTCATCGTCAATCACCACGACTTTGTCGACGGCTTCTTGCATCACACTCTGCGCTGGAGCCTCTGCAAGTTGCACAGAGCTTTCTGCAATCGTTGTGACCTGATTGTCGGTATCAACAAAAGCTAAAGTCAAAGGAATTTCAACTTCATCTGCAACAACTAGCGCAGAACTAAGAGTGTCGGTGCTTGTCGAAATCTTTTGCACGGCTTGATCAACAATGTTCGAGATGCGATTCGCTTCGTTTGAATAGTTGACTTCAATCAGCGAGTAACCGCCACCAATCAGAGCAATCGAAAAAACCGCAACAGCGCTCAGCGAAAGTTTGGTTGCTAGCTTCACTGGCCGGCTTCAATCTGAAAACCGATTCCGCGCACGGTTTTAATTCCCTGCCACTTTTCGGTGTGAAGTTTTTTGCGCAGGTATGAAATGTATGTGTCGAGAACTGTCACGTTGGTATCCCAGTTGATGCCCCACACCGAATCGAGAAGTGCGCCTTTGGTTGCGACTTTTGGGTTTCGCAACATTAGTTCTTGCAGCAACCTGAACTCGGTTGGCGAGAGTTCGACCTCTGCGCCATCAACGGTAACAATGTGAGCATCTTCGTCTAAACGCACCGGGCCGACTTCTAGCACCTCTTTGCCCGCCTGCGAAATATGTTTCAGCCGAGCCTGCACTCGCAACATCAACTCTTCGAGACCAAAAGGCTTGGTCACATAGTCGTCTGCACCAGCGCGAAAGCCAACGGCAACGTCTGCTCGATCGCCCCTGGCTGTGAGCAGAATCACCGGGGTCTCATTGCCGGTTGCCCGAAGCCTCTCGAGCAACTCAAAGCCCGTGACCTTTGGCATATTCACGTCACTGATGATTAGGTCAAAGTTTCCGGCGTAGATTTCGCGCAAACCCGCGTGGCCATCAGCCACTGCCATGGCGCTATAGCCCTGCATGCGCAAGGCATCCGTGAGCATATCGCGCACGCCAGGCTCATCGTCAATCACGATTATGTTTGCTTTCGCCATCTGGGCCTCCTTTACAGAGTCTAAGGAGAGAGAGTAGGGGTGGCTATGTTCTAAAGGTCTGCGAACCCTTTTCTAAGACTTTTCTAAGAACTGCTGTGCCACTCTTCACTTGTTGGTTTCTCCCCAGCAGAAAGAAGATTCAAATGTCAACAAAGAAGACTCTTGCAGCTTTGGTTCTAAGCACCTCGCTTGTGCTCGGATCATCAGTTGCAGCAATCGCAACTGAGAGCACCGAAGTTACCGCTCCGGTAAGTGCACCTGTTGCAACATCAAAGCCGACCAATCCAGCTCGCGAGGCATACCGCGCTGCGATGGCTGAATTCAGAACTGCAATGACTCAATTCAAGGCAGAGCGAATCAGCTTTCAAACCGCAATGCAAGCGCACAGAACTGCGATGACTGCTTACAACACCGCAAGAAAGCCAATCAACGATGCGTTCAAAGCTTCAGTTGATTCAGCTCGCGCAACCCTAAAGGCCGCTCTAGAGGCCGCAACCACCAACGAGCAGAAGACTGCCGCTTACAACGCGATGAAGGCAGCTGTTTCGGCAGCTATCTCAACTCGCGAAGCTGCAATCACCGCTCTCGGCCCAGTTCCGGCAAGACCAGCAAAGCCAACTAAGCCAGAACGTCCAGCAAAGCCGGTAAAGCCGACTCCAGCACCAACAGCAACACCTAACTAATAGTTCGCTCGGCTAGACCGCCGAGAAAAAGAAAACTCCCCGACTAACCAAGTGTCGGGGAGTTTTCTTTTGTTCGATTTAGTCGGTTAGTGTGATCACAACTCGACGTCTCTGTGGGTTCTCAATTGTGTCTTGCCCAGAGCTAACGCCAACCAACTTGTAGTTCATCTTTAGAGTGTTCAAGATGAAGTTGCAAGAATTGACTGCTCGGCGCAGAGACAACGCGCGGTCGGTTGCCAACACTGTTGGCCCCTCGGTGAAGCCAACGCACTGAACGTTCTTGTAGTCGCTGAACCTGTTCACAAACGCACGGATGCTTGCCGCTATTCGCGGTGTGATTACCGGCGAACCATCGATGAAGTTTCCGATGGTGATGGTTCTCGGTGGGCGCTTGCTTGGAGCCAAGATTGTGATGCTCAGCGGCTCATCGTCGATGCGACCGAGTCCATCCCAGGCTCGCATAGTCACACGGCTGGTGCCAAACCAGTTGCTAACCGGAACGAAAGTCACTGTTCGGTTGGCATTCAGTGTCCAAGTGCCTTGACCCCTGATTGTTACCGTTGCGCGGCAGCGTAGTGTGTCTGGCTGCAGCAAGCAGAGACCCGGGGTCGGAACAACCGGCGTGACAGTTGGATTCAGGGTCACCGGGTTGTTTACCGGCCCGCTGCCACTTGTTGGTTCGATGTTTGGTGCTGGTGCTGGGTTATTCACAGGCGGCACCGGGTTGACAGTGACAGTCAAGGTCGCAGCAGCTGTCGTGACACCATTGGTGATTTCGTAGTCAACCGAAGTGGTTCCAACATAGCCGGCAACCGCCGTAAAGGTCACTGAGCCGTTGCCGTTGAGCACGTAGGTTCCAACGCCGGTAATAGTCACCGTCGAACCACAAGTGGTGGTTACCGGATCAATGATGCATCGGGTGAGACCGGTTCCGGTAACGCTCGCTGGCGAAACGGTTACCGGCGTCGTGGTGATTGTGCTTGCACTGTTACCCGTGATGGTCGGTGCAGGCGCGGTAACAGTCACCGTTAGAGTCGCAGTGCCGGTCTGACCAAGTGCGTCTGCGATTCGGTAAGTGAGTGCAGGCTTTGCTCCAGGGCTTGCATTAGCATCTGCCGTAAAGGTCACTTCACCGTTTGTCGTGTTCACAACGTAGGTTCCAATGCCAGCAACAGTGACAGACGTTTTGCAAACGCTGTCGGCAGGGTCAATTACGCAAGCGCTTGCGTAGTTGATGTTTGTTCCAGCTGCTGGTGTTGCCACTGGCGTTAGCGTTCCCGATTGACCCTGACCAACCGACAAAGTTGCGTTTGTCACGGTTGGTGGCGGTATTACGACAACAGATTGCGTTGCAGCGGTTGATTGTCCTACCGAGTTCGTTGCTTTTGCACCGATAGTGGCGGTGCCGGTGTAGTTTACGTTTGGAACGAAAGTGATTGCACCAGTGCTGGCGTTTATCGACCAGGTTCCAACGTTGGCCACGGTGTATGGGCCGGTTGAACAGTTAGCTGAGTTTGCCGGATCAACCAAACACCAAGAGGTAATCGGAGCAGTTGGGTCTGTGGTTGCAGTTGCGTTTATCGTGCTGGTTGCTCCCTTTGCCGAGTAAACGGTTTTAGGGTCAACAATCGGTGCCACGGTTCCTTGAACAACGGTCGCACCCGCAGGGTTGTTATCACTGGCGACAAGCGTTGCGTCAATTGTTGTGCCACCAACATAAGCGACTGCCGTGTTCAGGTAGGTTGCGCTAGCTGTAGCCGGAAACTGCACAGAATACTTGAAAGTCTTTGATCCGTTTCCAGGAATTGTATGAGGGCCGTTGAACACAAGTCGTCGTGTGGCCGAGTCGTAGCTCAACACGCCAGCTTCGGTAGTAACCGCAACGTTGTTAATCAGGCTTGAGCCAGCAACATAAGACGTTGTGGCCGGCAGGGTGTCAAGCACGTCGTCAATGGTTGCGGCCCCGGCAGCGCCATTAGAAACGGTGACGGTGTACTGAATGTTGCCACCACCAACCGGAACCGTGCTCGAAGCCGAAGTCTTTGAAATGGTCAACCGGTTCTCGACCACTGGCAAAGGCTGAAGTGCGGCACCGGTCGGCAATGAACCGGTTTCCTTAATCTGAGTTCCAGATGCCAAGTATTGAATTGGCGTTAACGTAACTGGGCTGGCTGCTTGCGCAACTGCCTTGTAGGTGTAAACCGCGTTGTAGTTTCGGTTTGCGCCACCACCAACTTGATCTTGGTTCGACAAAAACAGCACGTTGTTGTGTGTCGCGATTACACCAGAGGTGAAGTTAATTTGTGTAGAAACTAATCGCCAAGCGTTCGCGGGAAAATCTGACTTTGGCGACGGAGTCAAGATAATGATTCCAGGTGCGTAAGCTGGTCCAGCTCCAACTGTTCCGGTTGAACCGGTCGCGGTTACCGTGATGTTTCCACCAAGAGTTGTTCCTGCAGGGACATTCACAGAGATGTTGTCTACCTTGTTTGCGTTTGCGGTGATCTCGTCTTCAACTCGATCAAATTGGCTGGTCTTTGAGCAAAGCGCAACAGCACCAGCAAGTGTTGGGTTTCCCTGGTACAAAACTGCGCGGTGAGTTTGTGCGGTGTTTGTAACCGACGCGGCCTTCGCTAAGAAATAGGTAAAGGTGTCTGTGTTCGCAGCAACATCGCCGCTTGACTGTTGCGCTGGCTGGCTTGGTGCAAGAGTCACGCTGCCACCGGCAAATGTGTCTAGCTTCACCCAAAGGTTTTTCACCGCTGTTGGCGAATTGATTTTGTATCCGATGTACTGCGCGTCATAACCTGGCGAAGCGTCGATGCCAAAGGTGGTTGCGCTCAAGAAAGTTACGGCAGGTGTGCCTCCAGTTCCGCAGACATCGTTGATTGCGGCGTTGGCGTTCGCCACGGGCACGAGGGCGAGTGCCGTGACAGCCATCGTTATGCTGGCGAGCAGTGACGTCAGTCTTTTGAACATGGATTTCTTTCGTTTGTGCGAATGTAGACCCTTTAACCTTAGAGAAATGTTCTAACAAACGAACAAAAATGAGTGGATAGCCGTATATCTGTCAAAACTTCAGCGCGACATAGAATGACCCCATGAGCACCGCAGCCAAGACCAGAATCAGATCAACACTCGCGCTGCTAACCGCAGCAAGCCTCGCGCTCGCGGGTTGCGCACCGCAGAGTGGCCCAACTGCTAACCCTGAACCGACCCCGATCTTTGTCACGGCACCGCTCACCGGTGTGCAGTATCTCGAGGGCAGCGCTGAGGCCGCGGGCTTGAGTCGCCCATCGGTGGCCTGCAAAATCGACAACAGCTATGACGCCCGCCCGCAGCTTGGGCTAAACCGCACCGACGTCACATTTGTTGAGATGGTCGAAGGTGGCCTCACTCGTCTTGTTGCAATCTGGCACAGCGATCAGCCCAGCTCGGTTGGCCCGGTTCGCTCGATTCGCCCGATGGACCCAGACATCATTAGCCCGTTTGGCGGCATAGTTTGCTATTCGGGTGGCCAGTGGGTGTTCATGAAGATGATGCTTGCCACCAACGTTTTCAACGCCAGCGAGACCAGCGAGCAAGATAACGGCACCTTCAGCCGCGCCAAAGACCGCATTGCCCCGCACAACGTGTTGGTTGACGTTGCCAAGTTGGCCACCAACCATCCAGAGCTGGCCGCGCCTCAGGTGCAGTTCGGTTTCGCAAACGATCCGACCAAGTCAACCGCGGCCCTGCAGGGCAAGCCCGTGAGTGATATAAAGGTCTACTTTCCACTCGCAATGTCGCAGTGGGCACCAAATCCCGATGCCAGCCGCTTCTTGCGCACTCAAGACGGTGAAATTCACACGGATGCCGCCGACGGCAGCCAGATCAGCGCAGCCAATGTGGTGATCATGACCGTTGAGATCGACCGCTCATACCTAGATGGCCGCTATGGCAATGTGCCAAGGAGCATTTTGATTGGCTCGGGCCAGGCTCAGGTCTGCTCGGCCGGCAGTTGCGTGGCAGCAACCTGGGCGAAGGCGAGTCAGACTGCACCTATTACTCTTTCCGATGCTGCCGGCAATCCGGTGCTTTTAGCCCCAGGCAACACCTGGGTTGAGCTTCAGGCGGCGATCGCCGAGAGCAAGACGGTTTTGACCTTCAAGCCACGGCCAAGTGCCACCCCGACACCGAAATAGCAAACATTCGGTTAGCCACCTATTTTCACTGTTCGTCTACTTTTGGCGTAGTAATTTGTTCACATGAGGTTGTGGCAGCGACCCCAGCGATTTGCTGCGCTGGTTAAACAGAGAAGCCGTGCTTGGTCAAGCGCGTTGCTTGTTGCCACCCTTACCCTCGGTCTTGCATCTTTCGGTGCGATCACTCCGCCAACTCCTGCAGAAGCAAACACCAGTGCGTGTCCCGCAAACACAACTTTCATCACCTACACCTACTCGGCTCCAAACTGCACCGCGACTATTTCATTTTCAGGCGCTATGCAAACCTTCACGGTTCCATCTGGGGTCACTGAAATTTTCTTCAATGTAACGGCTGCTGAGGGTGGACAAGGTTTCTTCAATACAACTCCAGCGGCACTTGGAGGAACTGGCGGCACGGTCTCAGGCAGGTTAGCCACAACAGGTGGCACAGTTTTGAACTTGTTCGTTGGCGGCAAAGGAGGAACTTCCAGTTCCACTCCTGGAGCTGGAGGATTCAATGGTGGCGGTGTTTCGGGTGTTTATACAAGTTGCGGTCCACTGAACTCTGGCGGTGGTGGTGGCGCATCAGATATCCGTATCGGCGGCTC
>CAZSRJ010000007.1:0-13129 GCA_964609235.1 uncultured Rhodoluna sp. | reverse complement strand
AGGCTGAGCGTGTTGAGGCTGAGCGTGTTGAGGCTGAGCGTGTTGAGGCTGAGCGACTTATTCAGGAAGAACTTGAACGAGCTGAACTTGCTGCACTAGAAGCACAGATCGCGGCAGAGGAACTTGCAAACGCAGAAACCGAGAATGCTGAACTGCCATCTGAGCCTGAATCTGAACCGGAACCAGTTCGGGCCGCCGATTTTGCAACCGGGAGTTTCGACATAATCGATTCAGCAGAGCAAGCAGCTAGCGAAGAATTCAGCGAAGACAACTTCGAAGTACTTTTGAATGACGGCGAGCTCGGTTATGCAAAAGAACCTGCCGCAAGCGCAAAAGATTTGCCCATCTCGACAATCGATAGACGGGCTAAGCCTTACTCGCAACTTTTTGTTTGGTCTAGCCTGAGCGTTGGTTTGCTGCCAATCCTCTTCGGTTTTTTGACTAATTCACTCGAACTATCTTTCGCCGACAAAGCATTGAGCCTCTTCGGGGGTCTGCTCGTGTCAACGCTTTTAATTTCTGTCGCTGCCATTGGTGGAAAACGAAGCGGTCTGCCGACACTTTATCTATCGCGGGCCGCCTTTGGAGTAATCGCCAACTATGTTCCGGCGATCGCTCAGGTGCTTGTCAAACTTGCGTTCGGCGCGACTCTTCTTATGGTGGCGGTCGGACTGTTTGATCAAACGATTCAAGGGCTACCGAGTTTCAAAGCCCCCGTCGCCGGTGAAGAACTAACCGGGGTTTCCTGGACTCTCATCCTGGTTGCCGGTCTTCTGGTTATCTCCTCTTTGCTTGCGTTCTTTGGTGGCAAGACTCTCTACTTCGCGCAGTTGGGCGCGGCTGCTATTGGCACAATCGCAGCGCTAATCTTCATTGCCACGACAATTGGTCAAATCGATCTAGATCAAACCGATCTCGCGTTCTCGGGCAATTGGGTGGGTGTTCTGGGTCTTGCGATCTTGGTGAGTGTTGTCTTTGGTGGCTTCTGGATCAGCTCGGTTGCCGAGTTCACGCGCAAGGTTTCCATGGCTCAATCTGGCAAGAAGGTTTTTCTCTTCGTTTCTCTTTCTGTCGGAGTCATTCCGCTTCTCGTTGCTATCTACTCGTTGATGGTTGCTTCATCGACAACTGCAACTTTCTTGGGCTCATTCATAGTGAATCCGGTTACTTCACTATTTGCCCAGTTGCCAGCCTGGGCGTCATCGGTTTTGCTGGTCAGCGCAGTCGTTTCGATGATTCTTTGGTTTGCGGCCTGGCTGTATTCGACCAGTGTTAGTTTGTCTGCGATTTCAATTCGAATCAGACCGGCGATGAGCCAGCCGATTCTGGTTTTGGTTACTCTAGGTTTTGTTTACGCGGTTGGCGCATTCTCAACTGCGAATCTCTTAGACGTCTTTGACACCGTTGTAGCAATCTGTGGTGTTCTGGTTTTTGCATGGGCCGGAATCTTCGTTGCCGACATTTCGATGAGAAAGATCGCGTATCACGAAGTTTCGCTTACTCGGGATTACGGTTTTTACAAGTCGGTAAACGCCGTGAACCTAATCGCATTCATTCTTTCGGTGACGCTCGGATTAGGTTTCGTCTCTTCAACTCTCGTCGGCTTTGAATGGTTGGGCTATCTTGGCGAGCTAGCTGCGGCGGCAACTTGGTCTGAAGCCAATGTCGGTGTTTTGATTTCACTCGGCTTCTCGATTCTCTTCCCGCTGCTTTTTGGCCGCAAGCGCATCCGTGCTCAAGAGGCAGAAGTGTTGCAAATTGAGTCGCGCAAGCGCGACCTAGAGCACGTCGAAATCAACGAAATCTAGTCGTGGCAAAAGTCTCAGATATCGTGGCGGCTGCCGAGGGGCTATGGCCAATAAACCTTGCCGATGACTGGGATAGGCCCGGTTTGATCGCAGGCTCTTACTCGGCTGAGGTTTCGAAAGTGCTTCTTGCAGTAGACCTGACCCGAGAAGTGATGAACGATGCCAAAGCTGGCGGTTTCGAAATGGTTGTAACTCACCACCCGTTTCTGCTGAAGGGTGTTTATGACATCAGAGAAGACAGCGGCAAGGGAGCTGTTCTGGCCGAGTCGATCAGAAGCGGAATAGCGCTTTTCGCCGCACATACCAATGCCGACGTGGTTGAAGACGGAGTTTCATCGGTGTTGGCTCGCGAGTTGGGTTTGACTCGCTCGGCACCCCTCGTGCCAACAATCAGCGAGGTTATCGGTCACGGTCGAATCGGCGATTTGCCCGAATCTGTCAGCCTTCTCGATTTTTCTCGGCAGATAGCTAGAGCACTGCCCGCTACCGCCGGAGGTGTGCGCGTGGCTGGCGATGCCAGCATGCCTGTTAGGCGTGTTGCTCTTTGCGGCGGTTCTGGGGATTCTTTCATTTCAGCCGCGCTTGCTTCTGACGCTGATGTCTACATAACCTCTGACCTTCGGCACCATCCGGTTCAAGATGCACTCGAACAGGCAGGCGCTTCAGACAAAAGTTTCGCGCTGATCGACATTTCTCACTGGGCTGCCGAGTCGCTTTGGCTGAAAACCGCTGCTGAGCAACTTGCTTCGGCCGTTAGTGATGTTAAGTTTGTAGTGAGTGACCTTCGCACAGATCCGTGGGAGTTCGCTGTAACTCAATAGCGAGCTGAGAGTAGCGATGAAAGCAACGCCACAACACCAAGAGACTCTTCTGGAGCTCAATCGCATCGACCTGCAGCTTCGCCGCAATCAGAAGCAAATCGACGAGATTAACCGCGGTGCCGATGTTCAGGCTAAGCGTCAATTGCTGCTAGCCAACTCAGAGCGTTTGCTGGTCGCTCGCAATCAACTCGATGCGCTTGAGTTAGAACTTACTCGCGCAGAGACTGACCTGAAATTAGTCGAAGGTCGAATCTCGAAAGATGAAATGCGCCTAAACCAAAGCAGCAATCAAAAGGATGTTCAAGGAATCCAGAGTGAACTGCAATCGCTTGCCAAGCGAAAGGGCGAGTTAGAGGATGCCGAGTTAGTTTTGCTCGAGCGAAAAGACGAGATTTTGGTGACCTTGAAAGCAGTCGACCTTGAGCGCGCAGAGATACAAGGTGCCCTGGAGGTGCTTGAGAGAGAGCAAACTTCTGGATTAGCCAAATTGAATTCGGGACAGCAACTGCTTCGAGAAGATAGAGCGCGCAACCTTGGGCTTCTCACCGCAGAGGTTGCTGAACATTACGAGAAACTCTTTTCGCGTGGCGTTGGCGTCGGTCGACTCGATGGCCTTATCTGTGACGCCTGCGGAATGACGCTGAGTGGCGATTCTATTGACGCCGTTCGCAATACGCCTGCCGACGAACTCGCTCACTGCGGCGAGTGCGGGGCAATTCTGGTGCGCTAATGAGTCGGGTTCTAATCATCGAGGCCGATGGCGGATCTCGCGGGAATCCGGGAACAGCTGGTTCTGGTGCAGTAGTAATCGACGCGGCTAATGGCGAGGTGGTTCGCGAGATTTGCAGGTTTGTCGGCATCGCAACCAACAATGTCGCCGAATACATAGCGCTTGTGGCAGGGTTAGAAGCCGCCTACGACATTGACTCGAATGCCGAAATAACGGTTCGCATGGACAGCAAACTAGTCATAGAGCAGATGGCTGGTCGCTGGAAGATCAAGCACCCAGACATGCTTCAGTTGGGCAAGAAGGTTCAAGAACTTGTGCGGGGCAAGTCGGTCACTTGGCAGTGGATTCCGCGTGAGCAGAATTTTCGCGCAGATGCTCTAGCCAATAAGGCCATGGATGACCTTGCAGATTCAGAGTCTTCTGGCGTAACCGTCACACCTGGAGCAACGAACCGTCTCGCGTCGGCTGTCACCGAATTCAACGAGATTGCACCGAGTTCTGTGCGTTCGCCGGTTGATGTAACGCAGCCCTTGACCACAATCGTCTTGGTTAGGCACGGGAGAACAGCGCTGACTGAGGCCCGCAAGATTTCTGGGGGAGATGGCGATGATCCCGATCTCAGCGAGGTGGGTCTTTTTGACGCCGCTGCAGTAGCTACAGCGCTAAGTGAAATCGGTTCGCGAGGTCCTTGGCAGCGAATAGCGCCTATCTCGGCAATCGTGACTTCGCCTATGCAGCGCGCGAAACAAACGGCCGATGTAATCGCCGATCGATTTGGTTTGACGGTGAATGAAAACGAAAATCTACGCGAAATAAGTTTTGGCGACTGGGATGGCTTGAGTCACGAAGAGGCCGAGAACACGGATGCTGAACTTTGGAAGGCTTGGAGAGGGTCTTGGACGGTTTCGCCACCAAATGGTGAGTCGCTTGAAGTTTTCGACGCTCGACTGCAGCAGGCGCGCAAGCAAATCGTTGAGCGTCACGCCGGCAAGACCGTTGTCGTTGTTGCACACGTCATGCCAATTCGTGGTTTTCTTCGATGGGCATTCGACGCAACTGCCGCGGCCTACTGGCGACCGCAGGTTGCCCCGTGTTCGATATCGATCCTCCGTGTGTGGGGAGACGAAACCGCAGAGGTCGTCACGGTGAACCACACCGCTCACCTCTAGGGCTGTTCAGCAAGCCTTTCGCCCGCTAGCCTTAAGCACGGATGGGTCGGCCAGACGATCGCGGCACGCAAGTGACGAGGAACGTCCGGGCTCCATAGAGCAAGGTGGTGGGTAACGCCCACCCGGGGAAACCCGCGAGAAAGTGCAACAGAGAGTAAACCGCCACGCAAGTGGTAAGGCTGAAACGGTGGTGTAAGAGACCACCAGCGGGGCGTGTGAGCGCCTCGGCTAGGTAAACCTCACCTGGAGCAAGGCCAGATAGTGTGCGCCTTAGCCGGCTCGGCTATGCACACGGGTAGGCCGCTCGAGCCTAACGGCAACGTTAGGCCTAGATAGATGATCGTCGCCCGAAAGGGAACAAAACCCGGCGTATCGGCCGGCCCGTCCACTACCGCTTGTTTGCTAGGCGATAGGCCAATCTGGCGGCACCCAAAATTCCTGCGTTGTTGCGCATTTCGGCAGGAACTATTTCACAGTCGATGTTGAGAAGCGGCAAGAAGTTCTCGTGCTCCTTTGAGACCCCGCCGCCAACGATGATCATCTCTGGAGAAAAGAGTTTCTGCAGCGTCGAGTAGTACTTCTGCAAACGCTCTGCCCACTGCTCCCAGGTCAGGCCATCGCGCTCCTTCGCAGCAAACGATGCCATCGATTCGTAGTCAACACCGTCAATCTCAAGGTGACCGAGCTCGGCATTTGGAATGAGGGTTTGGTCGAAGAATAAAGCGCTGCCGATTCCGGTGCCAAGCGTTGTCATGATTACGAGTCCGCGCTCTGCACGGCCGGCTCCAAATCGCATTTCGGCAAGCCCGGCGGCATCTGCGTCATTAACCAGATGCACATCTCTTGAGAGTGCTTTTGTAAAGGCCTTGTCGGCGTTGAAACCAATCCACTTCTTCGAGATGTTCGCAGCCGACATGGTTACACCGTGCTGAACAACCGCCGGAAAACAAATGCCGATAGGAGTCTTCGAAGGCGAGTCGGGAAGCTTCTTGATCAGGCTCTTGACAGTTGAAATGATGTCGTCGGTCGAGCCACCCTCTGGCGTATCTACTCGAACTCTCTCACCAACTATTTCACCGTTCTTCACGTCGACAAGCGCACCCTTGATGCCGGTGCCACCGATATCGATACCGATTGCAATCTTCTTAGCCATGATTCTCTTTCGCTCAGGGTAGGGTCAAAATGTCAGCACCGTTTTCGGTGACGACCAAGGTGTGTTCGAACTGCGCCGTAATGCTTTTGTCTTTTGTAAGAACCGTCCAGTCATCGGGCCAGAGATCCCAGTTGTAAGTGCCGAGGGTCAGCATCGGCTCGATAGTGAATACCATGCCGACCTGCATTTCCTGCGAGTACGCGGGAGCCGCGTCGTAGTGCGGAATAACGAGTCCGCTGTGAAAAGACCGACCGATGCCATGACCGGTGAAGTCACGAACCACCCCGTAATCGAAGCGCTTGGCGAAAGATTCAATAGTTCGCCCGATTATGTTGATCTGGCGGCCAGGTGCAACAACTTGGATGGCGCGGTTTAGCGACTCCTTGGTTCGCTCAACCAGAAGTCGAACCTCGTCACTAACCTCGCCAACCATAAATGTCTGGTTGCTATCTCCATGAAAGCCATCTTTGAAGGCCGTGATGTCAATGTTCACGATGTCGCCCTCAAGCAGCACCGTGTTGTCAGGAATACCGTGGCAAATAACTTCGTTCACCGAGGTGCAGATCGACTTTGGAAAACCACGATAGAGCAGGGCAGATGGGTAAGCGTCATGGCTTAGCAAGTACTCGTGGCCGATTCGATCTAGCTCATCGGTCGTCACGCCTGGCTGGCAGTGCTCGCCGACCAGCGCTATGGCTTGCGCGGCAATTCGACCGGCAGCACGAATCAGTTCAACATCTTCGGCCTGCCAAATGTCGCCGTAGGAATTTTTCGCGGGAGCTTTCTTGCCGACATACTCGGGTTTCGCTATGTGAGCGGGCACTGATCTCAGTGGCGACAATTGACCTGGAGTTAGATATCCGGTTTCGGGGTCGCGAGGCATGCGTCTAGTCTAAGAGTGAGCAAGGGGTGTGACATGGATGACGATGCCAAGGAGTTTTGGTTTAACACCAGAACCAAGCTTGTCGAAGAAGGCAAGCAAGCCGCTGCGATTTATCGAATCGGACCATTTGCCACATACGAAGAAGCGAGCCGAGCGCTGCAAGTTATAGAAGAGCGCACCAAGGCCTGGCAGCGCGAAGAAGACGAGCGAGATTAGTCGCTGAACGACTCATCCTGGTTAGGAAAGTTTTGGCTCTCGACATCTGCGGCATACCGCTTCGCGGCGTCTAGAAGGTCAGCCCGCAGTGACATGTACTCGCGCAAGAACCTTCGCGGTTTACCTGAGCTGAGTCCGGCGAAGTCTGTCCAGACCAGAATCTGCCCATCGGTTTCATTGCCGGCCCCGATTCCGATTGTGGGAATTCGAAGTTGCCTGGTGATTCTTGCGGCCAGTTCAGCCGGAACCAATTCGAGCACAACCGCGAAAGCGCCGGCCTCTTGCACCGCAAGCGCTTCGGCAATAACTTCGTCGCCTGCGTCTCCGCGACCCTGAATCTTGAAGCCGCCGAGCGCGTGAACGCTCTGAGGGGTGAAACCTATGTGGCCCATAACGGGAATGCCCGCCTCGACAATCTTCGAAATCTGGCCGGCGCTTCGTCTGCCGCCTTCAAGTTTCACGGCTGCTGCGCCAGTCTGCTTCATGATCTTCATCGCGTTTGCGAGAGCATCTTCGGGCGATGTCTCGTAGCTTCCGAAAGGCATGTCGACAACTACCAACGCAGACTTCGCTGCTCCGGCAACAGCTCTGCCGAGAGGAATGATTTCATCTACGGTTATCGCCAAAACACTTTCGAGCCCGAGTGCGTTCTCTGCTGCCGAGTCGCCAACGAGTAAAACGTTGATTCCGGCCTCGTCAAAAATCGCTGCGGTCTGTTGATCGTATGAAGTCAGGCAAGAGAACTTGCGATTAGTGTCTTTGAATTCCTGCAGGTGCGAAATTCTTGCAATCTTGCCCATTAGTTGTTTCGCCTCCAGGCGTCGACTTCGATTTCAACGAGCATTTTTGGGTTTATGAACTGAATGCCTGCAAGCATTGTGGCTGCGGGTCTAATCTCGCCGAAAATTTCACCGTGTGCTTTGCCGACGGCATCCATGTCTTCAGCACGACTCAAATAGATGCGGCTTCGCACCACGTCGGCAAGTGTGTATCCGGCTTGAGCTAGGGCAGGGGCAATCACCTGTTCAAGGGTGACCTTGGTCTGCAAATAGGCGTCGCCTTCGTGCTGCAGTGCGCCATCGATTGTTGCTGTCGAACCTGAGACGTGAACGTAATCACCTGCCACAGTTGCTCGCGAGTAACCAATTACCGATTCCCACGGGCCTCCGCTTGAAATCAATCTGTCTGCTGCCATCTCTGCCTACCTGTACTTATTGGTGATCGGCAGTCGACGGTCGCGACCGAAAGACATGCCAGTGATTTTAGGGCCGATAGCACCCTGTCGACGTTTCCATTCGGCGCGGTCTACCAAAGCGACAATCTTGTCGACGACCGACGGGTCGAATCCCATTGCCTTTAGTTGTTCGCGGCCTAGCTTGCGCTCTATGTAGCCGTCGAGAATCTCATCGAGAATCGCGTAGTCAGGCAAACTGTCTTGGTCTACCTGACCAGGCCGCAGTTCTGCAGACGGCGCTTTTGAGATGCTGTTTTCTGGGATTGGTGCCGGCAAGCCCTGTTGCTCAGCGAAAGAGTTGCGCCACCTGGCCAACTGCCAGACAAGCGACTTCGAAACGTCTTTCAGCGGAGCAAAGCCGCCTACCGAGTCGCCGTAGATTGTGCTGTAACCGACGGCCAACTCAGACTTGTTGCCAGTGGTTAGGGTCAGGTGACCCTCCTGGTTGCTGAGCGACATCAGAATGGTTCCGCGCACTCGAGCCTGTAGGTTCTCGGCCGCAACGTCTTTTAGTTTGAGTTGCTTCTCTAAGTCTTTGACAGCGCCCTTAATAGGTTCTGTGCGAATGCTTATGCCGAGCCGTTTCGCTAGATCAAATGCATCTGATTTTGAGTGGTCGCTTGAGTGTTTGCTTGGCATCGAGACGCCGAATACTCGGTGAGCGCCGATTGCGTCTACTGCTATAGCCGCGCAAACTGCAGAGTCGATACCGCCGCTAAGCCCAAGAATCACAGACTTGAAATTGTTCTTGTTTACGTAGTCACGAAGTCCAAGCACTAGTGCGTTCCAGACTTGCCAGTTGTCATCAAGCTTGTGCGAAGCGATTTCGCTCGCGGGCACGATGTTTGTCTTGCTCTCGATGTCGAACAAAAGCAAATCTTCTTCGAACTGCTTTCCTCGGCCAATCAGATTTTGATTGGCGTCAATCATTAGCGAGTCGCCATCGAATACCAAATCGTCTTGCCCGCCGACCAGGTTTACATAGGCAACGGCAACGTCTTGTTTCGCGGCTAGGTTCTTCACCAGTTCAACTCGGCGGTCATCCTTGTCAATTTCAAACGGTGAACCGTTCAAAACCAGGGCGACATCGGTTTTCTCTTCACGCAGTTTGGCAACCGGCCCACCCTCTTGCCAGATGTCTTCACAGATGAGCATTGAAAACTTGAGCGCTCCGAGTTCGAAGCTGATCAACTGGTCGCCTGGAATGAAGATTCTGTATTCATCAAAGACCGAATAGTTCGGCAGGTGATGCTTTGCGTAGCCGGCCCAAATGCGTCCCTCGCGAATAATGACCGCAGCGTTTTGCGCTATGGCCCAAGGGCTTCGGTGTTCCTCGGCCACGATTGCCGGGGTTCCAAGCACAACCACCAGCTGGCCAAGGCCTCGGTTGTTGAGTTCGACCGCAAAATTCTTCACGGCCTCGACGCTGTCGTTGAGAAAGCTCTCTCGAGTGGCTAGGTCTTCGATGGGGTAGCCAGAGGCCATCATTTCTGGAAAAACTACCAGTGCGGCGCCGCGTTCTGCCGCCAGTTCTACCCGCTCGACGCAGGTGCGCAGGTTGCCCTCAAGGTCGCCAACAGTGGCGTTGGTTTGCGCAAGGGCAATGCGAATCGCGGGCATAACGACTAGCCTAATAGCAGGCAAAGAGAGGGCATTCCCATGGATAAGCAGACAGATTTCGTGCTCAGAACCATAGAAGAGCGCGGCGTCAAGTTTGTTCGCCTTTGGTTCACTGACGTTGCAGGAACCCTGAAGTCGGTTGCAATTGCACCCGCCGAAGTAGAGGGCGCCTTCGCCGAAGGTCTTGGTTTTGATGGTTCGGCAATTGAAGGTCTCGCGAGAACCTATGAAGCCGACATGTTGGCAATTCCAGATCCGAGCACCTTTCAGATTCTTCCGTGGCGCGGTGAGATTGACCCAACTGCTCGCATGTTCTGTGACATTCAGACCCCGGATGGCCTTCCGGCATCGGCAGATCCTCGCAACGTTCTTCGCCGTGCCTTGGCCAAAGCCTCAGACCTCGGCTTCTCGTTCTACATTCATCCCGAAATTGAGTTCTACCTGCTCAAATCGGCCCAATTTGGCGAAGACGGCCCGATTCCTGTCGACAAAGCTGGTTACTTCGACAACGTTCCAGGCGGAACGGCCCACGACTTCAGAAGGCGAGCGGTGTCGATGCTCGAGCAGCTAGGGATCTCTGTCGAGTTCAGCCACCACGAGGGCGGCCCCGGCCAGAACGAGATTGACCTTCGCTACGCGGATGCCTTGACCATGGCAGACAACATCATGACCTTCAGAACGGTAATCAAAGAGGTTGCTATCGAGCAGGGTGTTTATGCAACATTCATGCCGAAACCTTTCACTGAACACCCTGGCTCGGGAATGCACACTCACATGTCACTCTTTGAGGGTGACACCAACGCATTCTTCGACCCGAGCGGTCAGTATCGACTTAGCAAAACCGCTCGACACTTCATTGCCGGTCTTTTGCGTCACGCGCCAGAGATCACTGCCGTAACCAACCAGTATGTGAACTCCTACAAGCGACTCTGGGGTGGTGGCGAAGCTCCATCGTTTGTTTGCTGGGGTCACAACAACCGCTCGGCGCTCATCCGTGTGCCGCTTTATAAGCCGAATAAGGGCAACTCATCGCGAATCGAATATCGCGCAATCGACTCGGCCGCAAACCCTTACCTGGCGTATGCGCTGATTCTTTCGGCTGGCCTAAAGGGCATAGAAAACGAGTATGAGTTGCCTGCTGAAACCGAAGACAACGTTTGGGAGCTGAGCGATTCAGAGCGCCGCGCCATGGGCATTCAGCCGCTGCCTCAGTCACTCGATCACGCGATTCGCAAACTTGAGGAATCTGAACTGGCCGCCGAAACGCTTGGCGAAGAGGTTTTCAGCTACGTGCTCGCGAATAAGCGTCGCGAATGGAGCGACTACCGTGCTCAGGTAACCCCATTCGAGCTAAAGCAAAACCTCGAAGTTCTCTAAACGGGAAAATGGCTGATTCAAGGTCGCTGAGCCTTTCTGAGCTAGCCAAATACGGTTTTGCCGATTTGTCGGCAACCTTGCCCAAACTAGAGAATCTTGTCGAGTTGGTTGGCGATAGCGCTCGTTCTGCGCTGGCTAGTCTGGCTCGATCTGCGAATCCTGATCAGGCCCTCAACTACCTTCTCAACCTGACTCGCGTCGATCTGTCGAAGGTAAAGAAATTGCTTGGGCGAGAAGATTCGGCAAATCGATTGTGTCGTCTGCTCGGAGCCTCTGAGGCGATGGGTGATTTGCTAATGCGCCGCGCAGAATTGCTAGCGCACTTTGACAAGAAAATTGAAAACCTGCGTTCGGCCGTTGAGTTACGCGAAGAATTGCTTGCATCTGTCAGCGGCGATTTAGGTTCTGAGTTCGAGCCTGCGGGTGTCTGGTCAAAGCTCAGAATGGCCTACCGCAGCGAACTTTTGAGAATCGCCATTTTCGATTTAGAACAGAACGATGCCGAGGCAACGCTCCCAAGAGTTGCCGCTTCTCTTGCAGACCTTGCCGCAGCTGCGCTCGATGGTGCACTCGCAATTGCGCGAGCCGAGCTCAAGACTTCGTCGAATTTTGGCTCTTTCTCGGCGGGTGAGGTCGATCAGACTGAGCTAGCGGTAATTGCCATGGGTAAATGCGGGGCTCGCGAGCTCAACTACATAAGCGACGTCGATGTGATCTTTGTTTGCGGTTCAGAATCTGAAGACACCGACAGCAACCGTTCGCTAGAGATAGCGACCCTGCTTGCCACTCGAATGATGCGTGCAATCGACGCAAACGCAGTTGAGCCGATGCTCTGGCAAGTAGACGCGAACCTAAGGCCAGAGGGCAAGAGCGGCGCTCTGGTTAGAAGTCTTGACTCGCATATCGCATACTACGAGCGCTGGGCGCAAAACTGGGAGTTTCAAGCGCTTTTGAAGGCTCGCCCTATCGCCGGCG
This sequence comes from uncultured Rhodoluna sp., assembly GCA_964609235.1. Lineage (GTDB taxonomy): Bacteria > Actinomycetota > Actinomycetes > Actinomycetales > Microbacteriaceae > Rhodoluna. The sequence continues at coordinate 1,143 of CAZSRJ010000007.1, read as the reverse complement.
ATATGTCGCTCGGGCAGAGATATGTCGTTGCAATCTCACCAAAGGTTTGGGCTTCGTCTGGTCGAGACGGTTTTGTTGAATCTGCTCAGAGAATGCGTGAGCGAGTCACCGAGAACATTTCTGGTGCAGAGATCGATTCACAGATCAAGCTGGGCCCCGGTGGTTTGAGAGATATTGAATTCACAGTTCAACTTCTGCAGTTGGTGCACGGCAGAACCGACGAGAGTCTGCGCCATCGAGACACCCTCGGTGCCATCGCCGCCCTCGCAGAAGGAGGGTACATCGGTCGAACCGAGGCCGGTGCATTCTCGAGGCACTATCGTTTCTTGCGTCTTCTCGAGCATCGTATTCAACTGAGCCAGATGAGAAGAACCCACCTGATGCCGTCTTCTGATTCAGCTCGACGTTCGCTGGCCAGGTCTATAGATGTGAAGCAAACCACCGACGAGCTTCTTCGTCGTTGGGAGGGCGTAAAGCTTGAGGTGCGAGGGTTGCATCAACGCATCTTTTATCGGCCACTTCTCAGTGCTGTTGCGAAAATTGACGACATCAATCTAGAGCTCACATCAGACCAGGCCTACGATCGACTTGCCGCAATCGGATTTGTTGATGCCAAGAGTGCTCTTTCAAACATCGCTGCTTTGACTAGCGGCTTGTCGCGTCGCTCGGCGATTCAGAGACAGCTTTTGCCGGTGCTGCTTCAGTGGTTTACCGAGGGAACCGATCCTGACGCTGCGCTGCTAGCGTTTCGCCGTCTGAGCGAAGACCTGGGCGAATCTCCCTGGTATCTGAGAATGCTTAGAGACAGCTCTGGTGCGGCGGAGCGCATGACTAAAGTGCTTTCGAATAGTCGTCTTGCCACGGGTCTCTTTGAGCGCATACCTGAGGGTGCCGCCTGGTTCGAGGATGCCGCAGATCTTCTGCCGCGCGATAGAGATGTGTTAGCAGCCGAGTTGCAGGCAATCTCGGATCGTCACGAAGAGATTGAGGCTGCCTCAGCGGCAATTCGACAGATTAGGCGCCGAGAGACTCTGCGCATAGCAATGGGGGCGGTCTTAGGTGAACTGAACATTCATCAGGTTAGCCAAGCGCTCTCTCAACTGACCGAGCTCTATCTTCAGGCGATGCTCGCCGCTATCGAAG
>CAZSRJ010000006.1:1566-13306 GCA_964609235.1 uncultured Rhodoluna sp. | reverse complement strand
CATCCAGACAAAGAGATTGAAGCGCTGATTCGTGAGTGTGAAGCGCGCGGGTGGACTGTGATTCGGGCTCGCAAGTATTACAAGGGCTACTGCCCTTGCCTCAGGCATCAGCACAGTTTCAAAATGACACCCTCGAATCCAAATTGGGCTCGCGAATGCCTTCGGTTCTTGCGAAGATTGGACTGTTGGGAAAGGAGTCAACATGATTGAAGTGAAAATCGACGTGAAGCTGACTTCTGACCGTCAGTTGTTGAACACTGACCCATTTGACATCTTTGATGCACTGGCCGAAACATTTTTTGATGATGAATCAGTAACCGAACAAGATATGGCTGCCGACTACGGAATTATGAAGATCGACATGGATATGTGGGTCAACACCAACTCAGTAGAGGAAGCCATCGCCGTCGGCGTTCAGGCAGTTAAAGCCGCAATCGGCGCGGCAGCCAAAGAAGTACCTTGGGTGTCTGCCGAAATTGATTCCGTTTCAGCAGGGCAGCTCGAAGCCGCATAGATTCGGGCCACTAAACTCGGGGCATGCCAACTGTGCGCGCCTTACAACCCACTGACTTCGATTCTTGGCTTCCGCTTTGGAAGGGCTATCTAGAGTTCTATGAAACCGAACTCGAAGACGAAATCACTCGCCATACCTTTGAGCGTCTTCTTGATCCAAACATCGACATGTTCGGCGCACTCGCTCTGAATGATGATGATGTTGCGATTGGCATGGTGAACTGGCTAACGCATGCGGGCACATGGTCGCGCGGTAAATACGTGTATCTCGAAGATCTTTTTGTTTCGGCAGACGCTCGCGGGTTGGGTGCTGGACGAGCTTTGATTGAACACGTGCAGGCGTGGGCCGAGGCCGCCGGTGCTACCAAGGTTTACTGGCTAACGGCCGACTCAAACAAAACGGCACAGCAGCTCTACGACCGAGTAGCAACTAAGACCGGGTTCATTCACTACCAAATTGATAAGTAAAAACCGCCGACCTCGCGGTGACGGAGGGATTTGAACCCGAGCAACGCGTTTAGCGGCGAAGTTATCGCCGCTGCGGTGCGAGACCGCCAGCAAATTGAGCTTTGGATCTACCAATCGGGAGCGAGAGACCCCGAAGTCATCCGCAAAGTAAAAAAGAGCCTGAAAATCAGGCTCTTTTTTGCTTTCGCGCGGTGACGGAGGGATTTGAACCCGAGCAACGCGTTTAGCGGCGAAGTTATCGCCGCTGCGGTGCGAGACCGCCAGCAAATTGAGCTTTGGATCTACCAATCGGGAGCGAGAGACCCCGAAGTCATCCGCAAACGAAAATGACCCCATCTCGGGGTCATTTTTGTTTGTGGCGGTGACGGAGGGATTTGAACCCTCGGTGCGCTTTCACGCACACTTGTTTTCGAGACAAGTACCTTCGGCCGCTCGGACACGTCACCGTGGGATAGGTTAGCAGAACGCGCGGGGTCGGCCAAAGCGGCTTCAGCCGCGACGAGCCTCGAAGAACGCTCGCAATTGCGCAGAACATTCGTCGCCAAGAATGCCCGAGATCACTTCGGCTGGTGCACCCAACCGCGCATCTCTAATGAGGTCATAAAGAGAGCCGGATGCGCCCACGCGGTCATCCCAAGCGCCAAACACAACTCGACCGATTCGCGCTGCCACTATTGCCCCGGCACACATAACGCACGGTTCTAGCGTGACAACGAGTGTGCAGTCTTCGAGGCGCCAGTCTTGACGAAGTTTTGCTGCGCGACGAATGGCGACAATTTCTGCGTGAGCTGTTGGGTCGCTGTCTGCTTCGCGTTCGTTGTGCCCAACCGCGATCACTTCACCCGTGGCCGAAACAATTAGTGCGCCAACCGGAACGTCGTCACCAGAATTTGCTGCTTCGGCGATTGCCGAGCGCATCAACTCTTCGTAGTTCATCTCTATTCGGCGAGACCGTAAAGTCGATCGCCGGCGTCGCCGAGGCCGGGAACGATGTATCCGTGCTCGTTTAGTTTTTCGTCGAGAGCACCGAGCACAACCTTTACGTCTTTGCCGTGCACGTGTGCTTCAACCGCAGCCAAACCTTCTGGTGCGCCGATCAGGCAAATCGCAGTGACGTCGGTTGCGCCGCGTTCGAATACGTAGTTGATCGAATCGATTAGTGTGCCGCCGGTCGCGAGCATCGGGTCGATGATGAAAACCTGTCGGTTGGTTAGGTCATCTGGCAAACGATTCGCATAGGTGTATGGCTGAAGGGTTTCTTCGTTGCGCTTGATGCCCAAGAAACCAACTTCGGCGGTCGGCAAAAGTTTTACGATGCCGTCGAGCATTCCGAGGCCGGCTCGCAGAATCGGGATGATGATTGGGCGAGGGCGACTGAGTTTGACACCGTCGGCCGAGGTAACCGGGGTCTCGACAACTACCCTGTCTACTCGCACATCGCGGGTTGCCTCATAGGCGAGCAGAGTTACGAGCTCTTCGACCAGTTGGCGAAACACCGGCGACGGGGTGTTCTTGTCGCGCAAGACGGTGAGCTTGTGTGTGATCAGAGGGTGGTCGGCAATGTGAACGCGCATGGGTCAAATCTATCGCTGATAGTTTTCTGACAATCGGTTTGACAGGTAGACCGTTGGTGCTTAAGGTTTTATCTAATGACTAACAGCACTTTGATCCAGACCTCATTGGTGGCCGCTGCCCCAATGATGATGTGTGCTGCTATGTGTATGCATATGTGTCGCTAACCGCATACAAATCCCAGGGTTCAAAGCCCAAGGTTTAGAGGCCAAGAGCCCAGCCGTTAGCAAAGACACCAACACCCCGACAAATGCACGTGATTCGTGCACCTCGAGTAGCCCACACTTAGCCAAAGGATCAACCAAATGACAATCGCAAACATCCAGGATTTTCGCACCAACACAGCCCGCAAGTCAGTTGAGTCAACCGACCGAGCCCAAACGACCAGCCCGGTTGCAGCGGTTCCGGCAGAGACCGAAGCCCGCGGCTTCGCCCTTTACCTCGGAGTCGATGAAGCAACCGCCGTCGCCAACGGCACCTCGCTAACCGAGATCGTCAGCGCACTCAAGAGAACTTTCGCAGAGCTGGTTCCGAGCGCCGCAAACGAAACCTACGCAGCGGTGGCACTTGCACCAAAGGGAATCGGCGGCAGAAACGTTGACGTGGTTCGCACGGCACTTCGAGACCCGCGAGCAATTGACCAGGTTCGTGGGCCTGAGAATGACCTGCCGGCAATCACGGTTGATCTCAGCCGCAGGCGCGTCTACAAAAACGGCATCAATGCCGAGGTCACCAATAAAGAGTTTCTGCTCTTTGCCTTCTTGATTGAAAACGAGGGTCAGGTTATCTCGCGCGCGCAACTGGTTGCGGCGACGAACGGCGGCTTCGACGGCGAAGGCAGTGAAGCAAACAAAGATGCGGTTACCGAGCGAACCATCGACGTTCACGTGCGACGCCTGCGCTCAAAGATTGAAGGCTACGAAGATGTGATTCGCGCGGTTCGTGGTCGCGGCTACATCTTTGAGCAACACCCAGACGTTCTCGTCGAGCTATAACCTAGACGGGTGCCGAATCAACCGAACGCAAAAACCGTTGCCCGCGAACTCGCAGAGCAACTCGTTGCGCTTGTTGACGACGGCAAGACAACGCCGATTCTGCTGATCGACGGTCGCGCCGGAAGCGGCAAGAGCACGCTGGCCGATGAGGTTCAGAATGAGTTCTTCAGGCTCGGCGAATCTGCGCCGAGAGTTGTGCATCTCGACGACTTGTATTTGGGCTGGGATGGCCTTCAGCTCGGCGTCGAGTATTTGCAGCGAGCAATTTTGAATCCGCTGTCGAAGCGCGAAGTCGCCCACTACCAAATCTTCGATTGGGCAGCCGGCGAGCGCAAAGAATGGCGCGAGTTCAGCGGCGGCACTCCCCTGATAATCGAGGGATGCGGCGCGATCAACCGCAACTCAATCGAGTTCGCCGACCTCAGTGTTTGGCTCGAAGAATCAGAAGAGACCCGCAAGCAGCGTTGGCTAGGTCGCGAGGGCAACGACGCCCACTGGGCAGAGTGGGCGGCTCAAGAGCTTGATTTCTATGCCCGCGAGCGCAGCAGTGAGTTGGCCGGGCGCGTGCTTGCAGGCGGGCAGGCCTAAAAAGCAGGGCTAGGCGGCAGGGTCTGTTTCGGCAGACTTGCGGTTTTTGATCCAGGTTCGAATGCCAGCAACCAGCGAAGCCAAGATGAAGAACGCCGCGATTGCGTAAGACGCGTTCTTAACAATCGGAATCGAGTAAGCGAAGTATCCGGCGGTGGTTAGACCAACGCCCCAGGCGAGAGCGCCAACCAGGTTGGCGGTTGAAAACTTGTAGTAGTTCATCTTTGAGATGCCGGCAATGGCCGGAACCAAAACGCGAGCCCAAGGCATGAAGCGCGCGATAACCACAGCCCACCAACCCCATGCCTTGTAAAACTTTTCTGACTTCTCGATCGCTTTACGCATCCATGTGCCTTTGCGCTTGTCGAGGTATGGTCGACCAACGCGAAGCCCGATTGCATAACCAACTTGATCGCCGAACCATGCAGCCACACCAACACCAGACGCCATCACCCAGATGTTGACGTCTTGCCAAGCTCCGCTGCCCTCGGCTGCCGCAGTTGCCGCAACCAGTCCGGCAGCGAACACGAGCGAGTCACCTGTGATAAACGGAATGAACGCTCCGACAAACAAACCCGTGCCGGCGAAAACCAAACCCCAGACAACTCCATAGAACAACCACGGGCCGAGCTGCTCGTGCCACGAGGTGATTTGTTCAGAAATTGATGCGGTGTGAATTACGGCTGCGGTGTTGAACATAAATTCTTAAGGCTTGCCGTGCAAAACAATTTCATCGAGTTCGAGTCGAACTCGCGGTGCAATCTCGCGCTCGTAGGCAGGGCCTTCAAGCACCGACGCGTCTGCACGCTTGCCAATTGTCATCGCCATGATTGGGTCGAGGTTGTCGGCGAGGCCGAGCACCTTGCGCATCTCGTCGTGCACCATTCCACCGATTGGGTGTGCGGCCAATCCAAGTTCTTCGGTCTGAATCATCATGTTCTGCGCAGCCAAACCAACGTCGAGCAGTGCGCCCGGATAAGGGGTTCCGTCGGCCTTCTGGTTGAGCGCCGAGATTACGAGCAACGCGCTGGCCTTTGGTGCCCAAGCCTGGTTGAAACCGGTGAACGCGCTAACAATCTGGTCGAAGAGTTCGGTGCCGCGGGCAGCGATCGAGAAACGCCAAGGCTGTGCGTTGTTTGCCGAAGGAGCCCAGCGACCGGCCTCGAGAATCGAGAGCAGCTCGTGCTGGCTGATCGTGTGATTCACGTCATAGGCGCGCGGGCTCCAACGGTTGGCTAGAACTGGCGCAATCTCTGCTGCGGTGATGGCTGTTTTCTGCATTTTGTGCTTTCTTTAGTGCCTCTTTGAGGCGAAGTATGACCCTATTAGAACCAGCGGGAAGCCGAGAATCATTCCCAGAGTAACGGGTTCGGCTAGAAACACGATGCCCAGCAAAAAGGCCACGGCGGTGTTTGGGTAGGTAATAAGGGTGGCTCGAGCAGAGCCAATTTCTTTGATCAGGTCGAAGAAGAGAATGAAGGCGATTGCGCTGCAAACCACGCCGAGCACGATTAACGCCATCCAGCCATCGAAGGTTGCCGTTGGCAGTGAGGCGGGCAGAGCGATGAAACCCGGCACCGCATAGATAATCGAAACGAAAACCATCGAGAGCGCAATGACGCCAACACTGTCGAGGTGCCCGATGGTGCGCGAGCTGACCGCCGGCGCGATGGCGTATCCGAGAGATGCCAAGATGACCGAACCCACCCCAATCAGATCAAGGTTTGCAGTCAAGGCGTCGACGCCGACCAACAGAAGAACTCCGATGAAACCAATCACTAGACCGAAGATTGTTTTCGGATGCTTGACCGACTTGTCACCGAGAAAGTAGTAAGCAATAAAAACGCCCCAGAACGGCACGATGGCAATGAGCAATCCGGTGAGGCCGCTCGAGATTGTGCGTTCGGCGTTAGTGATGAGAAACCAGGGGCCGACCATTTCGAGTAGCGCGAAAACCAGAACCCAACGCCAGTGTTTTAGTGCCGGCATTAATGCTTTGCGATAAATGGCAAACGGAAGCAAAACGGCAACGCCGATGAGGCAGCGAGCCAAAACAATTGTTGCAACATCGAACTGATCAACCGCGATGCTGATGAATGCATAAGGCATACCCCATGCGATTCCACATGCGATAAAAAGAATTAGGCCTTTGCGCGACACGCCTTCTACCCTAGGCGAACAAGCGAAGCGATATCGGCCTTAGGCCCATAGAAGAAGTATTTATCGCCCGCAACGCGCAGGTTTTCAAAGTTTGACGCTAGTTCTTGAGCGTTATCGAACGCGCTGGCATAACCGCCTTCGACAAGAGGCGCTAGGTGCTGCCAACCTGGCAGGCGCAGAATCGCAACCTTGGTGCCAAGACCGGCAGCCTCAATCAGCGCGGTCGAGAAGGCGCCAACAGCAACCTCGCTCTCGGCGATGACCTCGAGCGAACTGCGCTGACTCTGCATGAGAGACATGTTTGCCGGCGAACCGCCCTCGCTCTCGATAATGCTCTTGAACTCTTCGAGATCATTTCTCGGATGCATCTTCACAATCACGTTTAGCTTCGGCTTCGCCCGAGAGAATTCGATTGCGGCTCGCAAGATGTCTGCGCCAACCAGAGGTTGTGTCAAAAAGACAACCTGCTTCGAGTTTCGCTCGATGTTTGCATCGCGCACAGCATTGAACTCATCTGTCGAACCAATCACCCTGATGTTTTGGTTTGCGGCATGCTCGATGCCGTCGGTGAAGTAGTCGCCCCAGGTCAAGATTTCGTTCGGCAGGTAGTCGACCGATGGCGAACCCGGCCAACTGAACTGCAGCGAGTATTTCGAGAACACTCCACTTTGAATCTCAACTATCTTCATGCCCAGGCTCTGGGCAGCCGCTTGAAATGGCATGCGTGCGGCATTGACCATGTATACGGTCTTGGCAGAGGTGGCCGAGAGAACCTTGCGGTAGCCGCGACGTTCGGCAACGAAGGTGCGCAGAATCCAGCGCGGAAACACATCGTAGGGAGCCATCGAAACTCCAACTTCGCGCTCGATGAACGTGACCACGCGCTGATACTTGGCATAGTCGCGCTTGCGAAGCGATAGGCGCACAAAGACACTCGCGTAGGTGCCGTATTTCTTGATGAACATCTCGTTGAGGTCTTCGAGCCGTGGGCGGTTCGAGAGTTTGTCCCATTGGCCAACCCCGAAAACAAGAGCGTCTGAACCCAAAGCATCGATAACCGGCTGACTGAATTTTTCGATCAACGGGTTCTCGGCGCTTCGAGTGGCAAACGGAACCACCAGCGCCTTGATGGCCTTGAGGTTGCGAAAGTCTGGCTCGCCCGAACCAGCCGGCGCTTTGGCGCGCCCGTGGGCAGCATTCCAGAGCAAGCCGGCGGCGTTGGAGCCCGCATAGGGCACGGCATCTGGGGGTAACTCAAACTTCTTGGCGGTTGACCAGTCATAGAGGTTAGCGCTCTGAGTGATCGTGCGAAACAGGCGTGATCGCAGCAAAACCCAAACGCTAATGCCTCCGACCTTCCAGTCATAGAGGTTTTCGCGACGCTCGATTTCGAAGAATGCCTCGCCAATTTCTTCTAGGCTGCTGGCGGTCACTGGTCTTCGATTCTTGCCAATGCGTCGTCGAGCAAAAGACGCGGCGGCACCTGCTTGGCAAAATAACTCGCCGAGTTGCGATTCTGCTTTGCCGTGACAAAGAACTTCTCAATGTCTGCGACTCGATTTATTTCTGCAATAGCACCCGAGTGAATAAGTGGCTCGATGTGGTTGTAGCCGGCAAGTTTGAGCACGCCAACTTTGCATCCGAGTGCAACCGCTTCGAACATGGCGGTTGAATAAACGCCAATTACATATTCAGATTCTTCGATTAGCTCGATGGTGTTTGCATCAACTGCGGTTACGGTGAGGTTTGCCGGTCTGACTCCGAGTGCGTCAATTGCACTGTTGATCTGTTCGAGATTTTCTTGCGGGTGCGGTTTGAGAACAACCGGCAACTTCGAATACTTGGCCGCGATGAACCTTGCGAACTCAATCAGACTTTGCGAAACCTGCGGCTGACCGATGACAAGAAGTTGCTGCTGCTTCTTAGTGTCGCGAGCGATTGCAGCCGTGATGTTTTCTGGAGCACCGATTGTGTGCAACTCAACCGAAGCCGGAACATCGCTAGCGAAACCCCAGAAGTCACCCCACTGCCAAAACTCGTGAGCGAGATATGCGCCAGATGCGGCGTTATCGCCCTTGAAGTCTGACCAGCTCAATCGTGGGTGGTAAGCCGAGATTAATCCGTGTTGAATTTCGACAACTCGAACACCGGCTGCTTTTGCAGCCGCCACCAACCAGAGTTGCCAGGCGTTTGCGATTAGCAGCAGTTTGGTCTCGGCCAGTTTGAAGAGTTTGGTCCAGCCGATTCGACGGGCAACGAAATCGACCAAAAGCCAACGCGGAAACTTTCGGTACTTGTCGAGGTTTACCGACAGATCGCTCTCGAGCGAGGCAATAACCCTGGCCCACCTCTGCTTGTGCTTCTTGGCCTGCCAAAAAACCACCCTGAGCTTTGCCCGCAGCCGATATTGGGCGAGCAGCATGGCGTCGAGTTGTTCATACTGAGGCTTGCCACTGCCTTCGTCTTCACTGCCAATGCCGAAAACCAGCACGCTGTCGGCCGCCTTGATGAACGGGTCTGTAAAGGGGTCGCGGCCCTGAGCATCGCGGCGCACAAAAGGCATTACGGCAACTTCGGCCGCCTGAAGCGAGGCCTGCTTTGCCGGCTTGATCTCGGGCTTCTCGGGCACCGGCAAATAGAGGCCGGTCTGCTCGGCGATGTGGGTGAACATGCGCTCACGAATTACCTGCCAGAGATAAACGTCGCCAATTCGCCAAGTTGCCAGGTCTTCGGCTTTCTCAACTTTTCTAAGCGCAGACCAAATCTGTTCTAAGTTCATCGTTATCGCTCGAGCGTGGCTTTCGCTCGTTCAAAATCTTCGAGGGTGTCGATGTCGATGCTGTCTTCTGCCGACATAAAGAACGGCACTGCTCCATCAACCGGAAACTTGCCGGTCTTCAAGAACTCAGAGAGCTTGAAAATGTAGATCGCTCCGTTTGGAATAAACGCTTCGTCGTTCTGCTGACGATTCAAACCGTAAACCTCAGGAAACAGCGGATGCAGTCGGCCGTCAACACCAACCGTGAGAGTCCAGTATGGCGACTTCGGCGGGTGCGTTACAGAAACCAAAGACTTTGCGTGCGGCTGGTGCTGAGCTAAAACATCGAACGCGGCTTCAACCATGTCTGCCGTGCGCGCCGGTGAAGTTGGCTGCAGATAAACAATCCACGGATCAACGCTCGGATCAATTTCGACGTCGGTGGCGTGCAAGAAATCACGGATAACGTCTCCGGCTGTCGAATCGTCTTGCGATGCAAAGTCGTCGCGGCGGTGGTTGATCACACCGAGACGCAAAGCCTCTTCGAGAATTGCATCGTCGTCGCTAGAAACAAGTGGTGCGTCGACATACAAGCAGTCGCGCGCGCTCTCGATTGCGCGTTCGATAAGTGTCTTGCCACCGATTTTCATCAGGTTCTTGCCGGGTAGGCCTTTCGAGCCGCCGCGTGCCGGAACGATTGCGTATACGTGATCGCGAAGAAACATGTTTCTCCTAGTAATCGAGCCAGTGGTCGAGGTTGTTGCGAGCTTCGGCGAGGTCGTCGTGGCGACCGATGTCGAGCCATGATTCGTGAATCGGAAACGCGACGACCTTCTGCCCCTGAGCCTTGATGCTGTCGAGCAGCGTTGGCATGTCGCAGAACTCATTGGCGGGAATCAGGCCCAAGGCTGACGGGTCGAGCACATAGATGCCGGCCGAGACCATCGAGCGGTGCACCGGCTTTTCGCTGATCGACTCGACCTCGTTGCCGTCGATGTTCACAACGCCGTAAGGCACCTGAAAGCTGTATTCGCGCACACCGAGGGTGGCCGAGGCCGCCAACTTCTTGTGAAACTTGACCACCTGGCGCAGATCGCAGTTGGTGAGCAGGTCGCTGTTCATAACCACGAACGGTTCGCCGATTTTGCCGGCCAACTGGGCGAGAGCGCCCGCGGTGCCGAGCGGCTGGGCCTCTTCGAGGTAGGTGACCTTTAGGCCGAGCCAGGCGCCATCGTTGATGTGATCACGGATTACCTCGGCCAGATAGTTGACCGAGATGTAGATGTTTCTGAAGCCCTGCGCGTGCAGCTTGCGAAGAATGATTTCGATTATCGGCTGGTCGCCAATTTTTAGCATTGGCTTTGGCACGTCTTTGGTTAGCGGAAACAGGCGAACACCCTTGCCACCGGCCATAAGCACAACCGGGGTTGAGATTTCGGCCGCCACGAGCATGTCTTGATCGGTTAGCAGACCGATGAGTTTGCCGTTGGCATCGATAACCGGCAACTGGTGAATCGACTTCGAAAACTCGCGCGCCATAACTTCTTGCGGATCTTCTTCTGGCGATGCAACGTGCGGAGCCTTGTTCATTACCTCTGAAACAGAAGCGTCGAGCCCAAGACCGCGAAGCAATCCGCGTCGAACGTCTCCGTCGGTAACCGTGCCAAGTAGTTTTGAGTTTTCGTCAACGACAAGCGCAATCTGTTTTGCACCAACGTTGATTGCCTCGATGGTTTGCAAGAGTGTTGCATCTTTAGAAACTGTGAGCGACTTCAAATCGGTAATCACGATTAGCCTCTCTTCTTTGCAACTGCCGGAACACCAACGGCAACATGACCGTCTGACACGTCGTTAAGAACAACTGCGCCTGCGCCAATGATACAGTTCGAGCCAATCGTGACACCCTGCAAGATTGTTGCGTTTGCGCCAATGTGCGTGCGCTCGCCAACCGTAACGTTGCCTGCCAAGACCGCACCAATCGAGATGTGACTGTGTGCGCCGATGACGTTGTTGTGTTCAACAATGGCGCCGGTGTTCACGATTACGTTGTCGTGAAGAATTGCGAGCGGGTTCACAACTGCCATGTGCATAACTTGCACACCTTCGAGCAAAGTGGCACTCTCGCTCACGTATGCGGTCTGCGCAGCGGTCTGCAAAAAGTTGAAGCCAGCGGCCTTGAATTTTTCGAACACCGATGCTCGCAGAGCCAAGTCACTCGTCGAACCAATGCCGTTGATTAGCAACACCGACTCTGGGTCGAGTGCCAGCGCCTGTTCGTCGGTTATGCGGTCGAGCTGGCCGACCTCTTCAGAAGAGGCGAGCACCAGGCCGGCATCGCTAGGAGCAACATAGCCGCCTAGCTCGTGCCCGGCCTCGCGCAAGACCTCTTGCAGCACGCGGGCGTGACCGCCGCCGCCCACCATGAGCAGCATTGGCTTGTCAGCACTGGTGTTCTTAGTCAACGTAGTCGCCCACTTCATAGTCTTTGGCGGCGGTCGTGCCAACCACCTCATAGAAGTCAAAGCTTGTGCGGCCGGCTCCTGGGCGGCGACATTCGAGATCGGCCTCGCGAATAACCGAACCAGCGGCAATCGGGTTCTTGGCAACCAGCGAACGACGAACGGCCGCGCGGTTAGACACCTCGATTGGCTGGCACTCTTTCACCGCTTCGCCAAGTGCAACTGTT
>CAZSRJ010000006.1:0-1556 GCA_964609235.1 uncultured Rhodoluna sp. | reverse complement strand
ATCCATGGTCTTATCAAGTGTGAAGTGCTTTTCAATTACGGTCGCGCCGAGCGAAACCGCAACCACGGATGCGAGCGTTCCGCTCGAGTGATCGCTGTAACCAACCGGCAAACCGAAGCGCTCGGCAATCACGTTAATTGCCTTCAAGTTCAAGATGTCGAGCTCTGCAGGGTATTGAGTTGTGCAGTGCAAAATCGTCACCTTGTCGCGCAAGATTTGCTGCACGCGCTCATCATTCCAGGCGCGCTCAAGAATATCTGCAGTGGGCAAAGTTTGCACTTCATAAACACCGCTCGAAACCGCGAAGCCAACCGCAATAAACTTCAGCGACTTCTCGATTTCGTCGAGGTTCGCCATTCCGGTTGAGAGAATCACGGGTAGGCCAGAAAGCCCGGCCTCAAAAAGCATTGGTGCAAAAGTCAGATCGCCAGAAGCAACCTTCACAAGCGGAATGTGCAACTCATCAATCAAAAACTGCAGTTCGTCGAGGTCGAAGCCGGTAGACAAGAAGCCGATGCCGCGCTTCTTGGCGTGATCACGGATAGCCGCAAACTCGGCGTGCGAAAGTTCGAGGCCCTTCAAGAGATCCCACTGCGAGCGGGTGTCGCCGTCGCCTAGTTTTTGATATTCGGCGAGCTGCGCATCTTTGCGAGCGAGCTTGTCGGCCGAGAAGGTCTGAAACTTGATGATGTCGGCACCGGCGTCTTTGGCAACCTCAACCATTTCGAGTGCACGCTCGAGCGAGCCGTTGTGGTTTACCCCGGCCTCGGCGATGATCAAAACTCGTTGGCTCACTGGCCCTCCCAGAACTTCTTCTTCAATGGTGTCGCAAACTTGGTCGATGCCAAAGCATCTGCTGCCTTCTTGGCGAAACCCGGCTGGCCAAAGGGCGTGCCCTGGCCGGCAATTTCGGCGGCAAAGTCGGGCCCGATGGCCTTGCGCATGCTCTGCAGCAGCTCTGAACGGTCGGCGTGGGCCTTGATAACGCTGGCTGCCAGCGGGCGGCCCTCCTGGCGGTTGCCCACCAAAACCGAGGGGGTGCCGAGCAACGGAGCCTCGAGCACGGTCGAAGATGAGTTGCCGACCACCAGGTCAACGTGGTGCATTGCGCTCAGGTAGCCCTGCTGGCCAAACGACTCGACATAGGTCACGCGGTCTGGGCGGGCGGCCACGAAGGCAGCCATGCGCTCGCGCACCTGGTCGCTGCCGATGTCGTTGTTGGTGCCGGTGAAAATGAAGTGGCACTCGTGCATTTCATCAATTGCCGCCAAAAGCTCATCAAACATCTCGAGCGCTGGCGCTTCGTCAAAAGCCGCCGGATGAAAAGTCATCAGCGCGGTGCGCGCACCAAAGACAACACCAAACTTGGCCGCGAGCTCATCCTTGGTCGTGAAGTGCATGCCCGAAAGCGTGTCGAGCACCGGAGCGCCGAAGTTGAAAACGCGTGACGGCTCTTCGCCCATTTGCACGATGCGAGCTGCGTGGTCGTCGGTGGTTGCGAAGTGCAAGTAAGAAAGTTTGGTGATTGAGTGGCGCAGCGAGTCATCCATGGCGCC
>CAZSRJ010000005.1:8848-13733 GCA_964609235.1 uncultured Rhodoluna sp. | reverse complement strand
TCGACGAGAGCTGCGCGCAGGTCTTCTTTCTTGGCGACCCTGCGCATTCCGCGACCGCCGCCACCGGCAACGGCCTTTACGAAAATCGGAAAGCCGATGGCATCTGCCTGGCCGACAAGCTCATCAACATTTGCTGATGACTGTGACGACTTTAGAACCGGAACGCCTGCGCGAATCGCGGCCTCTTTTGCGACCACTTTGTTGCCGGCCATCTCTAAAACGTCAGAGTTTGGGCCAATAAATGTGATGCCGTTTTGGGCAGCAGCTTCGGCCAATTCTGGGTTTTCAGACAAAAATCCATAGCCCGGATAAATGGCGTCTGCGCCACTTTCCTTGGCCACCCGGATAATCTCGCTGACGTCTAGGTAGGCGCGAACGGGGTGCCCGACGACGCCAATCTGGTAAGACTCGTCTGCCTTTAGCCTGTGCGTAGAATTGCGATCTTCATAGGGAAAAACGGCCACAGTCTTAGCGCCGAGCTCGTAGGCGGCCCGAAAGGCGCGAACGGCAATTTCACCTCGATTTGCAACCAGAATCTTCTTGAACATCGGTTCCTTAGGTCGTTATTGCGAACAAGGGGTTTCGGGCCCTTGAGATAAAAAGGTAGCCTATTCAGGTGCATGTTCTAAGCGTTAGTTCCCTAAAGGGAGGCGTCGGCAAAACCACGGTTGCCCTTGGTTTAGCTTCGGCTGCCTTCGCACGCGGACTCAAGACCCTGGTGATTGATCTAGACCCCCAGTGCGACGCTACGACCGGATTAGGAGCGGTTGGGGAATTCAAGACGACCGTTGCCAGTGTTCTGAAGAACCCAAAACACAACGTCGTGTCTGCATCAATCGTATCTTCAACCTGGGGCAAGGTGGGAGGCGGATCTGTTGATGTCATGGTCGGCAGCCCACGCAGCATTCATCACGACACCCCCCACCCGACCGTGCGCCAGACCTGGAAGCTCGAGGAGGGTCTGCACAATGTCGAGACCATCTACGACCTTGTGATCATCGACACGCCCCCTTCAATCAACGCTCTAACCCGAACCGCATGGGTGGCCAGCGATCGAGTTCTAATCGTCACCGAACCCGGAATCTTCTCGGTGGTTGCGGCGGACAGGGCCATCCGTGCATTAGAAGAGGTTAGAACTGCCATCACCAAGCGAGTTCGCCCGCTGGGAATCTTGGTGAACAGACACCGACCAGCTTCGAAAGAACAAGACTTCAGAGTTCAAGAACTCAACGAGATGTTCCCCGGATTGCTGATTCCCAACTATCTCGAAGAGCGTGCCCATCTGCAACAGACTCAAGGTGCGGCAAGACCGATTCACACATGGCCTGGCGATGGTGCGATTGAGATTGCAGACTTCTTTACAAATCTTCTAGATCGAGCGATGCTCGCGTTCGAAGAGCCAAACGAAGAGGTTTCGGTTGAAAAACCAAAGGAAAAGCGCCGATTCTTTAGGCGGCACAAGCGCGGCGGTAAACGCCCTGAAATTGTGACGATTGAAACAGCCATCGAAGAACTCGGCGAGGTAATCGAACCCGCAGAAACTCTAGAGAGCGTCGAAACACTCGAGACCGCCGAACTCCATGAACCCGTCGCCGAGGCGACTGGGCAACCTGAGAGCGAATGGACTGAGCCGAGTTGGCAAGACGATGAGGTCGTTGCTCAGCAGGCCGAAGTTTCAACAAATACCGGTAGCTGGAATTTCAAACTCGAGATTGAGAAGCCAGAAGAAGATAAGCGCTAAACGGCTTTCTTGCTTGCGCGGCGAGCAGACAACTCGTCAAACTCGTCGATGTGGTTTGCCTTAATGTGAACCAGGCTGGCCTCGACTTCGCGAAGCACTTTTCCAACGGCAATACCAAAGACTCCCTGTCCACGACCAAGCAAGTCGATGACTTCGTCTTCTGTTGTGCAAAGGTAAACCCTGGCGCCGTCAGACATGAGTGTTGTTCTAGCCAGGTCGTTGATTCCTGATGCGCGAAGCTGCTCGACTGCGATGCGAATTTGCTGAAGCGATACGCCCGTGTCGAGTAGTCGCTTGACCAGCTTCAAGACCAGGATGTCTCGGAATGCATAAAGTCGCTGCGACCCCGAACCGGCTGCGCCTCGAACGCTCGGCTGAACGAGAGCGGTTCTGTCCCAGTAGTCCAGTTGGCGGTAGCTGATTCCTGCGGCGGCAGCGGCCGAAATGCCCCTGTAGCCAAGTTTTGGATCTGCTGACGGGCTTCCGTCGGTGAAAAGCATGTCTTGCGAGTAGTCGTTTTCAGGCGCGCCAGAGTCATTGATTGGAATCAATTGCGCTCCCTTCAGGTTCAACTACAGGTTTAAGTTCTAATGCAATTGTTCCGTGAATAACAGTTTTCAGAGTGTTAATTTAATCGTTCGGCGTGTCGCTCGCCGAGCCCAGTAATCTAGCGACTTAGTCGTCGATTTTTGCGATGGCCGAACGAATCAGCTCTTCGCGGATATTTGCAAAGTGACTCTGAAGTTCTTCTGCGAAGTGCGCCGCCTTTGATCTGCTCGACGGCTCTTTCTTAGCCAAGACCGGAGCGACAACGCCCTCGATTATGCCGATTTCGCGGTCGGCCGCGGTCTTTACACCTCTAAGGTGGCGAGGAGTTATTCCGAAACCACGATTCAGTTTCATTATCGAGCGCGCGATTTCGATCGTGCTCGCGTTGAAAGGTTCCTGAGAAATTAACCCAACCGACTGGGCCTCGGCAAGAAGCGAATCGGTTATCGAAGTTTCTGCAATAAGTTCGATTTTTGTCACATATTTGGTTGCGATAACACGGGAGTGACGCCCGTTCTTTGAATCGTCTCCCGGAAGTGCTGCCGCTTTGCCAGCATCGAGATCAGCCAGAAATTGACCAATTACTTTTAGCGGAAGATAGCGGTCGCGCTGCAATTCCAAAATCAAACGAAGTCGTTCGACATCGGCATCATTGAACTTGCGATATCCAGAATCGGTTCTCTGCGGTGTGACCAAGCCGTTGTCTTCTAGAAAGCGAAGCTTCGACTGGGTAAGTTCAGGAAACTCTGGTGTGAGCAAAGCCAAGACCTGGCCGATGGTAACTAATTTGCCGGCCCTTGCCTGAGAAATTGGAGTAGGTTCAACCATTTGGCTACTCTCCTAAATCTGCTCTTGATGCAAAGAATGTGAACTTGAATTTTCCGATTTGAACTTCAGCGCCGTCGTCGAGAAGCGCAGACTCGATTCTAACCCCATCGAAGTAGGTGCCGTTCAACGATGCCAAATCTTCAATCAAAAACTGATTTCCACTGCGGCGAAACTCTGCGTGACGCCTTGAGACCGTGACGTCATCCAAGAAGATATCTGCGTTTGGATGGCGGCCCACGGTGGTGAGATCTTGGTCTAGCAAGAATCGCGCGCCTTCGTTAGGCCCGCGCTGAACAATTAGCAACGCGCTGGCCGAAGGCAACGCCTCAACCGCATCGCGCTCTTCAGCGTTCAAACCTTGCGAGTCTTGCGCGAGCAGGTCATCGTTGAAGCGCTCGGTCGAGTCGTTTGGCTCAGATTGTTGAAATTCCATGTTCTACCTCAGTCGCCTAGCCTAGCCGAATCGGCCGAGCTCGATTTCACCACGGATCGCACCTGAGCCAGGTAGACGAATCCGGCCCACCAGTAAAGACCGATGCCCCACAGAGCAAAAGCCCAGGCGACCGGCAAGACGAATAGTGAGATGTCTGGAAATGCCGCTGCGATAAGCAACAGCGGAAAGGAGTAGAGCAGGGCGAAGGTTCCGGCCTTACCCAGGTAGTGAACCGGAAGCGGCCCGTAGCCGCGACTTGCCAAAATCGGATAGGTGAAAAGCAGAAGCACGTCGCGCGCGATGACGACAATTGTTAGCCAGAGCGGAATGTAACCGACGACGGCAAGACCGATCAGAGTTGAGAAAATGTAAAGCCGGTCAGCAGCCGGATCTAGCAACTGCCCGAGACGAGTTTCTTGCTTCAGTTTTCTGGCGTAGTAACCGTCGAGATAGTCGGTTATGCTGGCCACCGCCAAAACGATAATCGCCGCGAAGTTGCTGCCGTTGAGAATCAGAACGAGAAAAACCGGCACCAGCGCGAGGCGCAAGAGGCTTAGCAAGTTGGGAACCGTGCCGAGCTGCTGCCAGATGTTCATGACTTCCTTTCTCTAGTCGGGCTAGCGGGATTTGAACCCACGACCCCTTGTCCCCCAGACAAGTGCGCTACCAAGCTGCGCTATAGCCCGTTTATCTCTAGGAGTTTATCGCTTTCGTTTCTCGCGAATTCGCATGGCAACTTCAATCGGGCTGCCTTCGAAACCATATGTTTCACGAAGCCTGCGCTGAATGAATCGACGGTAGCCGGGGTCTAGGAATCCAGTGCTAAACAAAACGAACTTCGGTGGTCGACTCGAAACCTGACTGCCGTAAAGGATTCTCGGTTGCTTTCCACCGCGCACCGGATGCGGGTTTGCCATTGTGAGTTCCTGCAGAAAGGCGTTGAACTTTCCGGTCGCGACGCGGGTGTCCCAGCCATCAAGAGCCACTTCAAGCGCTGGCACCAACTTCTCTAGGTGCCTTCCGGTTTTCGCAGAAATGTTTACTCGCGGAGCCCAGTCGACGTGAGCAAGATCCTGCTCAATTTCGCGTTCTAGATACTTGCGACGTTCGTCGTCGAGCTCATCCCATTTATTGAATGCCAAGACCAGTGCGCGACCAGACTCGAGTGCCATGTCGACAATGCGAATGTCAGCTTCGCTAATCGGTTGAGTAACGTCGAAGAGAACAACCGCCACCTCTGCTCGCTCAAGAGCGGCGGCGGTTCTTAAGCTCGCGTAGAAGTCGGCTCCCTGAGCCAAGTGCACCCTGCGTCTGATTCCCGCGGTGTCAACGAA
>CAZSRJ010000005.1:0-8838 GCA_964609235.1 uncultured Rhodoluna sp. | reverse complement strand
ACGTCGAATAAGCTCAGCTTTACTAGCTACTTTGCCAAGTTCAACCTGCTCATCAATCGGATCTCTAGTCGTGCCGGCGAGATCGTTTACAACCGCGCGCTCCGAACCAACGGCCTTATTGAGCAGAGAAGACTTGCCAACGTTAGGGCGACCAATAATTGCAACCCTTCTCGGGCCGCCAAACTCTTGCTTGGCAACCGCAGAGACTTCGGGAAGAACTTTCATGGCGGCATCGAGCATGTCTGCCACGCCGCGACCGTGAACCGCAGAAACCGGAAACGGCTCACCAAGACCGAGAGACCATAATGCCGCTGCCTCGGGTTCCTGCTTCAAATCGTCGATCTTGTTCGCAACCAAAATGACCGGCTTGCCGCTCTTACGCAGCATCGGAACCACGCGCTCATCGCTCGATGTAGCACCGACCATGGCATCGACCACGAAAATAACGGCGTCGGCAAGTTCGATTGCGATTTCGGCCTGGACCGCCACTGACTTATCGATTCCCTTGGCATCGGGCTCCCATCCACCCGTGTCAACCAGAGTGAACTTTCGGTCGTTCCACTCGGCTTTGTATGACACTCGGTCTCGGGTCACACCGGGCTTGTCTTCAACAACGGCTTCTCGACGGCCCAGAATGCGGTTTACGAGTGCAGACTTGCCAACGTTTGGTCGGCCCACGATTGCGAGAACCGGCAGTGCCGGAAGATACAGGGGTTCGTCTTCGAAACCCAGTTCGGCAGCCAACACATCGAGGTCTTCGGGTTCAAGGTCGTACTCCTCCAAACCCATGCGCATGGCCTTGGCCTTGGTCTCGGCATCTTGGTCGGATACTTCGCGCAGCTTCTCTAGAAACTCTGGAGCAATTGGCTCGTATTCGAAGTCGTCGTTCATTGAGCACTCGCTTTCAGGTCCGCTTTGATCTGGGCAATCATGACCGAAACGGTTTGATCAAAATCTAGGTTTGAAGAATCAACAAGCGTCACGCCAGCGGCGGCGTTCATGAAGTCAACGATTTTTGAGTCGGTTTCGTCTCGCTTCGAGACCTGATTGACAACAGCGCTTGCAGAGTCTGCCGAAAGCTCCTTAGACCTTCTTTGCAATCGTACCTCTTCTGATGCCGTAAGCAGAAGCCTGCTTTGCGCATTAGGAAATACCACTGTGGTGATGTCGCGTCCTTCGACAATCGCACCGTCAAACGGACACTCGTCGACTATCTTCTTGGTCAGTCTCTTCATGAACTCGCGCACGTGGCTCAATGCAGCGACCGAACTCACTGTTTCGGATATCAGTGAGGTGCGAATCGCCTCGGTGACATCACGTTGACCAACTCGAACCCAGAAATCATCGGGATCGGTCGAAATCGAATACTCAAAATCGGCTTCGAAATCGTTGTCAACCACCCTCTCGAAACTTAGCCCGTTTAGAGTGGCCCAAGCGAGCGCTCTATATGCTGCGCCAGTGTCTAGGTAGGCGAAACCAAATTCGCGCGCCACCTGCTTGCTTACGCTCGACTTGCCAGAACCTGCAGGGCCATCGATTGCAACGATTACTTTGCTCACTACCCCACCAACTTCCAACCGCGCTGAACGAGGGCTGAAACCAGCTTCGACTCTGCATCTGGCAGAACCGAAAGTTCGACCAAACCAACAGGGCTGCTCGGTGAATGCTCTAGCTTGATTTCTTCGAGGTTCACGCCGATTTCGCCGATTTCGCTGAGCAGTCGAGCCAACTCGCCTGGCTTGTCGTCAATCATCACCGTGGTAATCGAGTATCGGGTTGCCTTCGTGCCGTGCTTACCCGGCAGCTTTGCAACACCCAGATTGCCGCGCTCGAGCAGAGAGTTCAGAGTTGCAAGTGCCCCAGACGCCTGCGGATCATCGAGAGCCTTGGCCACAGAATCGAGATCTGCTTGAAGCTTTCGTAACACCGAACGAACCTCTGGCGCGTTGGCCGCGAGAATCTGAATCCAAAGTTTCGGGTCACTTGCCGCAATGCGAGTTGTGTCGCGAACGCCCTGACCCGCCAGAGCGACATCCTCGTCGAAAGCGTCAACCAAAGTTGCTGCTGTCAGGCTGGCAACCAACTGAGGCAAGTGAGATACGTAGGCAACGGCGCGATCATGCTCGGCGGCAGAAACTCGAACCGGCGAGGAAGAAAGATCGAGTGCTAGGTTTTCGACGGCTTGAACGGCCGCACCAGCGCTTTGGTCAGACGGCGTGATAACCCAGACTCGACCGAAGAAAAGGTCGGCCCGGCCCGAAGCCGCACCACCGCGCTCTCGCCCGGCCATCGGATGAGAGCCAACGTAGCGTGCAAGATCGGCACCGTTAGCGCGCAACTCTTCGAGAATTGCCGACTTTACGCTCGCAACGTCTGTGACGACTGCTGCGGGATGCCTCAGCAGTTCTTGCTCAACGACTGCGGCGGTAACGTCTGGCGGAACACACACCACAATCAAATCGGGAGTATCACTCGACGCTGCAAGCCTTCCGGCCCCGTAGTCGATGGCGAGTGATTGCACCGCAGGCGAAATGTCTTCAATGCTTACGTCGACACCCAGTTTGCTCAAGGCAAGGCCAACGCTGGTGCCGATCAGACCGGCACCTACAATGCGAACTTGACCCTGGGTGCGTGAAGTCACTGGGCGAGATCCAAACGCAATGCTGTCGCGCCACGAAGGTAAACGTGCTGAATCTCCTGGCGACTGGTTTCGATGTCTGCGTAAACCATCACACGGATAACCCGCTCGAGCGAATGCTTCACATTCATCTCAACGAAGCACATCAGCGGAACATCGCCGAGTCCAAGTTCGCGGGCGGCAAGGGCCGGAAACTCGCTCGTGATGTCTGGAGTTGCGGTGAAGAGAATCGAAACCAGTGAAGAACTGTCGATGTTGTTCACATGCAAAACCTTAGAAAGCAGCTCGGCTGTCGACTTGAGTAGGTGCTCACGCTCGTCGGTCTCGAGCTGAATTGCCCCACGAATTGCTCT
Source organism: uncultured Rhodoluna sp. (assembly GCA_964609235.1). GTDB lineage: Bacteria > Actinomycetota > Actinomycetes > Actinomycetales > Microbacteriaceae > Rhodoluna. The sequence continues at coordinate 5,847 of CAZSRJ010000005.1, read as the reverse complement.
TAGTGCCATGGTCTACTTTCCCTTTGCTTTTGCTGGATTAACGTGAGGTGCGCGCTTTGCCGCCTGCGATGTTCGAGTTGACTTGCCTTCTGCGGCCTTTAGGAGCGCGCCGATCTCGACCTTACTGAGTTCGCGAACCTTGCCGACTTTGAGGGGGCCAAGTTGAATCGAGCCAAACTGCTTGCGCACCAGACCGAGAACGGGGTGCCCTAAGAAGTCGAACATTCTGCGAACAATGCGGTTGCGACCCGAGTGCAACTCAATTTCTAAGAGGCTCTCGGCGACAGAGACTTGAACCAACTTCGCCTTGTCGGCTTTGATGAAGCCATCTTCGAGTTCGAACCCGCTGAGCAATTTGTGAACGATGCCTGGTTCGACAACACCTTGAACCCGCACCACGTAGGTCTTAGTGACTCCAAACTTGGGGTGTGCGAGTTTATGCGCTAGGTCGCCATCATTGGTCATGATTATCAGCCCGCTGGTTTCGGCGTCTAGACGCCCAACGTTGAAAACACGCTCGTAGCCCTCGACGAATTGACTCAGGTCTGCTCTTCCGTTTTCATCAGCCATGCTGCTGACTACCCCTACTGGCTTATTGAGCGCGAGATAGACCTTCGAGACGTCAAGCTGAATTGGCATTCCGCTCACGGTCACGCGATCTACGTCTGGATCGACGCGCGTGCCAAGCTCGGTAACGCGCTTTCCGTTCACGGTTACCTGACCGCGAACAATCAGGTCTTCACAAACTCTGCGAGAGGCAACTCCCGCAGCAGCCATGACCTTTTGCAGACGAACACCCTGCTCTTGTTCTGAATTAGAGGTTGGCATCGAAGTCACTGTCGGCGTCTGGAAGGTAAGGGCTAATCATCGGAAGATCTTCAAGCGAGTTGATGCCCAAGAGTTCCAATAACAAAGGAGTTGTTCCATAGTTGATAGCGCCGGTTTCGCTGTCGGTAAACAACTCGGTGATTAGGCCGCGGCTGATCAGGGTCTTGACTACCGAGTCAACGTTCACGGCACGAATCGAGGCAACCTGTCCCCTAGAAATCGGTTGCTTGTAGGCAATTACAGCGAGTGTTTCGAGGGCGGCCTGCGAGAGTTTAGATGGGCTCTCGTTAGCAACAAACATGCGCACAGCCCAATCAAAATCTTGTCGCACGAAAATGCGCCAACCGCCACCAACCTCGCGCAGTTCGAAGCCGCGCTGAGTGCCAGATTCGCCGTTGTAGTCTGCCTGCAGGTTCTGCACGGCATCCCTGACCAGATTCACGGGAGTCTCGAGCGCCGCCGCAATCGCTAGAAGAGAAACCGGTGAATCGGTGATCATAAGAATCGCTTCAACGGCACCGCGAAGATCTTGCTCGGATAGAGCAATCGCTGCCTCTACTTCTGGCTGGGGCACAACATCAAAAGACTCGTCAATCTCTGCCTCTTCAGGCATTGTTTCTTCAGAAGTTGTTTCTTCAGAAGTTGTTTCTTCAGGCATCGTATTTTCATTCATAATCTGCTCCCAAAGCAGCTAGTTGTTCATCGTCGAAGCTGTTTCCGCGCCAGGTGATGTTCAAATCACCGAGCGGGCTGTCTTGCTCGAAAGAAATCGCGGCCAAACGATAGAGCTCAAGCACCGCAAGAAAACGGGCAACCACTATCGCCCTGTCGCGCACCGAACTGATGACCTCGCGAAAAGTGATGCTGGTTCGCCCGCGAAGCATAGCCACCACTTCGGCGGCCTGCTCGCGAATGCTGACTCGAGGTGCGTGAAGATGGGTGAACCCCACTCCCGGTATCGCCTTTGGCGTGAGCACGTCTTCTGCGAGTTTTGCGAAATCTTCGAGCGACATCTTCCAGACCAATTCAGGCTTCTGTTCTCTAAATCTGTCTTCGATTCGCACGTCTCTGGCCGAACGAGTCGATTCGAGCGCGAATGCTTCGCTGAACCAGGCCGAGATATCTTTGAATGCACGGTATTGCAGCAGTCGAGCAAAGAGCAGGTCACGCGCCTCGAGCATCGCCACGTCTTCTGGGTTAACCAACTCTCCCTTTGGCAGGAGCCCCGCAATCTTGAGATCTAACAGCGTGGCGGCAACCACCAAGAATTCACTCGCCTGCTCGAGTTCTTCGTGGTCGTCGAGAGTCTTGAGATAAGAAATAAACTCGTCGGTTACCTTGCTGAGAGAAATTTCGGTGATGTCGAGCTCGTGTTTGCTAATCAGAGAAAGCAGCAGGTCAAATGGGCCATCGAAGTTACCCAGGCTAATCGAGAATCCTCCCGAGTGCTCGGCAACCTGCCCCTGGCTAACGGGCGCAGCCACGAGAAATCAGTTCTCTTGCCACCGAGCGGTAGCTTTCTGCGGCTTCCGAGGTTGGTGCGTAAGCGGTAATCGGAAGTTGCGCCACGGTCGCATCCTTGAATTTCACAGCTCGTGAAACCTGAGTTTTGAAAACGAAGCTACCAAATGCCTCTTGCAAACGGTCGAGCACCTCTTTTGAGTGAAGCGTGCGCTCGTGCAAAGTCACAAGGATGCCGTCGAGCTTCAGCGCAGGGTTTAGTCGATCCTGAACCTTGCTGATTTGGTCTTTCAAAAGGGCAACTCCGCGAAGCGCGAAGAAATCTGTCGCCATCGGAATCAGAACTCCGTGCGCAGCGGTCAGCGCATTTACATTGAGCAAGCCAAGCGATGGTTGGCAGTCGATGATGATCACGTCATACTCGTCAGAGACCTTACGCAGAATATTCGCCAAGATGCTCTCTCGGGCAACTTCGTTTACCAATTCAATTTCGGCGACAGAAAGGTCGATGTTGGCTGGAATCAGATCGAGATTCTTCACCGGAGAGCTGCGAATTACCTCGTGCGGGTCTTTTATCGTGCCCTTCATTAGGTCGTAGATTGTTGCAATCTCGCCAGGCACGGCAATCACACCGAGGTGTGTGCTGAGCGCTCCCTGCGGGTCAAAGTCGACAACCAAAACTTTTCTGCCATATTCGGCAAGGGCAGCAGCCATATTGACGGCGGTTGTGGTCTTGCCAACGCCACCTTTTTGGTTGCACATTGCAATGATTCGGGCCGGGCCGTGTGAGCTGAGTTTTTTCGGGACAGCAAAGCGGGTGTCGGACTCGACAACTTTTTTAGCCACTTAAATCCTCCCGGGTGAAGTTCGTCTAGAAGTCTACCAAGCCCGAGGGGCGCACTTTTCGGGGTGATTTGGCCCTTATTTGCGGGCTCTCGGATGTGCCGTGGCGTAGATTTCGCGAAGCCGATCGACCGTGACGAGGGTGTATATCTGGGTGGTTGCCACAGAAGAGTGGCCGAGGAGTTCTTGAACCACCCTCACATCGGCTCCGCCCTCCAAGAGATGGGTTGCGAAGGAGTGCCGAAGGGTGTGCGGTGAGATTTCTCCCTGCAGTTCGGCAGCCGAGGCGGCATCCGAGATGATCTGCCAAGCGCTCTGACGGCTCAACCTAGATCCACGCTGATTTAGAAACAATGCCGGGGTGCCTTTTCCAAGTGCCGCAAGTGACGGACGAATTCGAACCAAATAGGCCTGCACTGCGCGTTGGGCAAAACCACCTACCGGAACGATTCGCTCTTTCGCGCCTTTGCCGAAAAGCCGCACCAGGGTTGGATCAACAAGGTCGTCGAGATCTAGATTGACCACCTCGCTCACTCGTGCTCCGGTTGCATAGAGCAACTCGAGCAAGGCGCGATCTCTCAACCGAATCGATGAAATTGCATCTTCTGACTCGGCTGCCGGGCCAGATGCATCTAGCAGTCGCTCTACCTCCGAGACAGATATTGCTTTTGGCAGTCGGCGAATTGCCTTTGGCGGTTTGACCGAAGCGGCAACGTCTTGGTCTACCTGGTTTTCGCTCTGAAGATATTTGTGCAGCCCGCGCACAGCGGCAAGCATGCGGGCCACCGATGATGAGGCCAGTCCACGAACCTGAACGAGAGATTGGGCATAGTTGGCAACCGTCTGCTCGGTAACCTCGGCAAAACTTTCGGTTTGGTGCTGTTCTAGAAATTCACGGTAGACGCCAAGATCTCGGCGATAGGCAGCGATGGTGTTTTTGGCTAAACCTCGCTCAATTGCAAGTTGTCGAAGAAACGACTCAACCTGTTTTTCGAGCGGCAAGGCTAAGCTCGCTTGCCTAGAGCGGCCGCCATGATTCCAACTGCCGCACTCGGACTCTTGATTCGACTCTGCAGCACCGCAGCCAGGGCTTCATCGAAGTTGACCCAATCGACCAGCATGTTAACCTCTTCACCATCGACCTCAGGGCGGTCGTTGCTGAGGGTTAGCCCTCTCGCAATGAAAACACTTATCTTCTCGCTACTGCCACCGGGAGTCGTGAAGAACTCAATTAGTGGCTCGAGAGTTTTAGCAAGGTAGCCGGTCTCCTCGAGCAACTCCCGCCTGGCGGCAAGTTCTAGACTCTCGCCCGCTACATCTAAGAGGCCTGCTGGAATCTCCCAGAGAAACTCGCCAACCGGATGCCGATACTGGCGAATCAAAAGCACCTGATCGCTGTCATTTACTGCAACGACGGCAACGGCCCCCGGATGTTCAACAAATTCGCGGGTTAGGCTCTGGTCGCCAAACTCAAAAGTCTCGCGTCTTACGTTCCAAATCATGCCGCTGAAGGCCAACTCGCTAGAACTTACGTTCACCGCGAATAGTTGATCTTTAGGCATCATTTGCTTCGAAGAGCCTGCTTGCCATCTGACGCTCTAGAGCGGCAACAATTAGCCCCTTAAATAGTGGGTGAGCTTTGGTTGGTCGCGACCGAAACTCTGGATGTGCCTGGGTCGCAACATAGTACGGGTGAACTTCGCGAGGCAACTCAACGTATTCAACAAGGTGGTCATCTGGCGAGGTGCCCGAGAACACCAAACCTGCCGCAGCAATTTGATCGCGGAAAGAGTTGTTTACCTCGTAGCGGTGACGGTGACGCTCAGAAACCAATTCAGATTCGTAAACCTCGGCGACTATCGAACCTGGCTTTAGTTTCGCTTCATACAAACCGAGTCGCATAGTTCCGCCCATTTCACCAGCGGCCAGAATGTCTACCTGCTCGGCCATGGTAGCAATCACCGGATACTTAGCATCCGGATCAAACTCGGTTGAAGATGCTCCCGAAAGACCGACAATGTTACGCGCATACTCGATAACCATGCACTGCAATCCGAGGCACAGTCCGAGGGTAGGAATCTTGTTTTCGCGCGCAAACTTGAGCGCCCCCAGTTTTCCTTCGATGCCTCGAACACCGAAGCCGCCAGGAATACAAATGGCGTCGACATCGCTAAGGTGCTCTTGCGCACCAGCTTCGCTCTCGCAAAGGTCAGAAGCAACCCACTTGATGTTTACCTTGGCCTGATTTGCAAAGGCACCTGCTCGAATTGCTTCGGTCACAGATAGGTAGGCATCAGGAAGGTCGATGTACTTTCCGACAAGCGCGATTTTTATTTCGTGCTTCGGCTCGTGCACTGCCTGCAGAACCGGCGCCCAATGCGACCAGTCAACTTCTTTCGCCTCGAAACCTAGTTTTTCGACGATGTAGCTATCAAGTCCTTCGTCGTGCAAAACGGTTGGAATGTCGTAGATGCTCGAGGCATCGGCAGCGTTGACCACAGCTTTGACGTCGATGTCACACATCAAAGCAATTTTGTTCTTGATTGAATCAGGCAGCTGCCGGTCTGACCTGCAAACCACTGCGTCTGGCTGAATACCAATAGAACGCAGGGTTGCAACCGAGTGCTGAGTTGGTTTGGTCTTCAATTCACCGGATGGGCCTAGGTATGGCACAAGTGAAACGTGAACGTAGAACACGTTGTCGCGCCCAACTTC
>CAZSRJ010000004.1:0-15224 GCA_964609235.1 uncultured Rhodoluna sp. | reverse complement strand
CGGCGACTACGAAGACTTCAAGCGCGCGGGTCGTGCACTTGGCGAAGCAATCCGTGATAGCGATCGCAAAGTATTGCTGCTCGCATCTGGCGCTCTTTCGCACACCTTCTGGCCGCTGCGCGAACTTCGCAAGCACGAGGCAAGCGACCCGAAGCACATCTTTACGCCAGAGGCCTACGCCGCCGACCTCGAAGTGCTCGAATGGATGAAGGCCGGCGACCACAAGGCGATTCTCGACAACATGCCGAACTTCAAGAAGTACAAGCCTGAGGCAAACTTCTACCACTGGCTCGCAATGGCTGGCGCTACCGGCGAAGAGAACAACACCGCCAAGGGCGTTATGTATAGCGAGTATGAGAACTCGATCGGCACCGGGCAGGTGCACGTCTACTTCCCTCGCCCAGAAGGCGGCTTTCCACGACCTAAAGACTTGGTGAACAGCCGTGGCTGAATTTAGGCGAATTCTGCTCGACGGTTATCCAACCCAGGTAACCCGCGATGGCGAGCACCTAGTTGCCGGTGATGGCCGTCGAGTTGCGATTAGCGACGCCGTGCATCTGCCGCCGGTTGAGCCGACAAAGATCATCGCGGTTCACCTCAACTATGACAGCCGCACTAAAGAGTTCATGACCAAGCTGCCCGCTGCGCCAACCTACTTTCAGAAGCCACTAACGGCAATCAACAGCCACAACGCTGCCGTGGTTCGCCCGCAGGGATGCAAATGGTTGAACTACGAGGGCGAAATCGTGATTGTTATCGGCAAGACCTGCCGCAACATTTCGCCCGATGAGGCTGGCGAGTATATTGCCGGTTACACAATCGGCAACGACTACGGTCTGCACGATTTTCGCGACACAGATGCCGGTTCGATGCTGCGCGTGAAGGGTTCTGACACACTCGCCCCAATCGGCCCCGGTGTTGTTACCGACTGGGATTTCAGAAACAAGACAATTCGCACGTTGGTAAATGGTGTTGTTAAGCAAGAAGACAACACTGACAACATGGAGTGGAACATGCACTACCTGGTTGCCGACATTGCACGCACAATCACGCTTGTGCCTGGCGACATTTTGTTTAGCGGAACCCCAGCCTTCTCGCGCCCGGTTCAGCCAGGCGATGTTGTTGAGGTTGAGGTCGAGGGCCTCGGCAAGCTAACCAACCACATCGTTGAAGGCCCAACGCCAATTCGCACCGACGTAGGTGCCCAGCCAACCGAGAGCGAAGAGGTTATCTCAACCGCGCTCGGCGGCGACTGGGAGTTTCGCGGAATTCGCACACCATCAAAAGACCTTTACCCATCAACCGTTGAGGAGAAGTAAATGACCATCAAAATCGAAGTCGACATGACCAAGTGCCAGCACTACGGCCAGTGCGTTTTTGAAGCGCCAAACATTTTTCGTCTCAACAACGACGACAAGCTTGAATACACTGCTGAGGCCGACGAGAGCGAACGCGCCAACGTCGAAGCCGCAATTGATGTCTGCCCTATGCAGGCAATCTTCATCGTCGACAAATAAGCACACGGATAACTAGCTCGTGACCAAGCCGGTCGTCATCGTTGGCGCATCTATGGGTGGATTGCGTGCAGCAGAAGCCCTAAGGCGCTTCGGCTACGTTGGCCCGATCACGGCCATTGGCGAAGAGCCCTACGCCCCTTACAACCGCCCGCCACTGAGCAAAGAAGTGCTCGCCAAAGAGGTGAGTCACGAGGCGGTGGCCTTCGCGCAGCGGCCAGCAACCGAAGATGTCAACTGGATTTTGGGCACTCGGGCTGTAAGCGCAGATCTCGAGCATCACACGGTCACCGACTCAACCGGTCAGGTGCACCCATACTCAGCGCTAATCATCGCAACCGGGCTTCGCCCCAAGCGTTTGCAGGTTAGTAACTCTGAGTTGGCTGGGCGGCATGCGGTTCGCACGCTCGACGACGCCATTACACTTCGCGCGGCACTGGTGCCCGGCGCTCGAGTGGTAATTCTCGGTGCTGGTTTCATCGGTTGCGAGGTTGCGGCAACAGCACGCAAGTTGGGTTGCGATGTGACGGTTGTGGCACCCGGCATACACCCGATTGTTCGCCCTCTTGGCATCGAGTTAGCACGCGAGATTCAACGTCGCCACGAAGCCGAGGGTGTTCGCTTCAAGATGAAGACCTCGGTTAGCGATCTTGTCGGAGAGAAATCGGTTGCCGGCGTGCTGCTCGACACCGGCGAAGAGTTGCCTTGCGATGTATTCATAGAAGCTATCGGTTCAGACACCAACACCGAATGGCTCGATGGCACTGGGCTCGACTTGAGCGATGGCGTGCTAACCGACAATGCAATGCGCGCTGTGCGGGTAGACGGCAGTGTTTGCGAAGATGTTTTCGCAATCGGTGACGTTGCCAGGTTTGCAAACCCATTGTTCGACAACGTCGCCCGCCGTATTGAGCACTGGAACATTCCGACCGACACAGCCAAGCGCGTTGGTCAAGTTCTCGCAGCTCAGCTAAACGCTGCCGAAAACTGGCCCGGTGTGCTCGGCGAGACATTTGCCCCAGTGCCGTCTTTCTGGAGCGATCAGTTCGAAATGCACATTTTGGCATTCGGATTACTAGCCCTGGCCGACGAAGTGAAACTCATGCATGGCGAAATCGAGGACGACTGCGTCTTTGGTTACTACCGCGAAGGCAAAATGATTGGCGTTTGCGGCATCGGCATGCGATCAACCGTGCAGGGCTATCGCGCCCAAGTTGGCGCGCAAAGCTGATGTCTGCGCGTTAGCTTTTGAACGCCAGTTACTCGAGAGTAACGAACTCGTCGAGGGCTTTCTTGCCGCCCGCAACAACTAGATGGTCACCCGAATTCAAAACGGTTTCCGGAAACGCCGGCTTGTATTCGCCATCAGGCTTCTTCGTAGCGACTACGGTCACTTTATAAGTGCTGCGAATTTTCAGCTCAGCTAGGTCTTTGCCATCAAATGACTCTGGGCAGACCGACTTGACCATAACGAAGTCTTCATCAATCTGAACGTAATCGAGCGACTCACCGGTGACCATGTGGGCGACTCGTCGCCCCATTTCGTACTCGGGAAAAATCACGTGGTGTGCGCCGATTTGTTCAAGAATTCGGCCGTGTGCGGTTGAGTTGGCCTTCACCCAAAGCTGCTTAACGCCGATCTGCAATAACAGCGATGTGGTCAAAATGCTTGCCTCAAGATCGGCGCCGATGGCAACCACAGCAACATCTAGATCTGCGAGTCCGAGCTCTTTCAAAGTCTCCTCGTCTGTGGTGTTAGCTGTCACGACGTGAGTTAACTCACCGGCGAGGCTCTGCACAATTTTGTCGTCGTTATCGATTCCGAGAACCTGGTGCCCACCCTTCACAAGTTCTAGGGCAAGCGACGAGCCGAAGCGACCGAGCCCGATTACGGCGACGTTGGCGGCGTGAAAACTTCTACGACGCGTTGGAGCGTTTGATTTTGGCAACTAGATGCACCTTCTCTTTGATGTTGATTTTAGTAACTTAACCAATTAGCGGGCTTTCCCTCGGATACTCGAAGTGACGCTTTGTTCTTCTCATTGCGAGTGAAGTGGCAACTACAATCGGCCCGAGTCGACCAAAAAGCATTAGCAGCGACATCAAAAACTTGGCGTGATCTGGCAGGTCAGCGGTTATGCCTGTAGAAAGACCAACTGTGCCCACGGCCGAGACGGTCTCAAAGATAATCTCGTCAAGGGTGAAATTCGTTGTGAGCCTGAGAAGCGCCACGGCCCCGAGAATTACAAAAGTCGTGAGGCTGACGATAGTTAGGGCCTGCCGCTGCATCGAGCGAGGAAGGCGACGGTTGCCAATGTTTACGGCGGCTTCGCCGCGAATCTCTGTGTAGATGATGTAGAAGAGCACAACCGCGGTGCCCAACTTGATTCCACCGGCAGTTGATGCACTTGCGCCACCGATAAACATCAGAATTTCTATGCCAAGCCAGGTCGCCGGATACAACGCGCCTATGTCCATGGCGTTGAAGCCAGCTGTTCTCGGCATTACCGATGCGAATATGCTGTCTAGAGTTTTGCTCAGTGGGTCTAGCGGTCCGAGGGTTCTTGGGTTGTCCCACTCCATAAGTGCAACTCCAATTGTTCCGGCGACTAGCAGAATGAAGCTAGACCACAAAACAATTCTCGAGTTCAACGACCACTGGGCTGCCATCCAATAGTCAGGCTTCTTCTTTAGTAGGGCATAAATCTTGAGCTTTAGGCGATCGCGAATCTCAACCAACACTGGGAACCCCAGGCTAGCGAGAAAAACGACGACAAAGATCGGCGCAATGATCCAACCGTCACGAGCAAAGCCCATCAGGCTGTCTGTGTAAAGGGCAAAACCGGCGTTGTTAAAACTCGCTATCGAGTGAAAGAGGCCGTGACCTAGGGCATCCTGCCAGTCGTAGTTGTATTTGGTGACAAATCGCACGAACAAAAAGACAAATAGCACAGCCTGAAACCCGAGCATCATCTTGGCAATGTTTTTCAGCAGCGACTTGATGTCTGGGGCAATTGAAACCGAGGCCTCTGATGAAGTGGTTAGTTTATTCTTCAGTGAGATTCGCCCCTCAAGCAAGAAACCTACGAGACTTGCGAAACCGACGATTCCAAAGCCACCGACTTGAATCAAGAAACCGATTATTAGGTGACCCCAGAAAGACCAGTGAGTTTCGGTGTCTAAAGTGCCGAGGCCGGTAACGGTAACGGCAGAGGCAGATGTAAACAGGGCGTCAACAAAACCGGTGGTTTTTCCGGGTGCGGCTGCCAGAGGCGTCATGAGAAGAAATGTGCCGATGAGAATTACCGCGGTGAAGGCAATCGCTACGAGTTGCGAGGGGTGTAAACCTTTGCGGCTTAACATTTGCGAACCCCTTTCAGAGCCAAGAGTCATACTACTCCCGCAGACTGAAAAGACAACCAGAGCCACCTTGGGGAATTGAACCCCAGACCTGCTCTTTACGAGGGAGCTGCTCTACCAACTGAGCTAAGGCGGCAAGTTGCGCGAAACACAACATCGAAAGTTTACCTTTTGCCTCGCGGGCCCGGCAGGTCTGCCCGGTCAGCCGCTAGCAGTTCGGGTCGGTTGCCGGCACGACTCCATCGATCAGGTAGGCGTCTACGGTCTTGACGATGCAGGAGTTTGAACGACCGTATGCGGTGTGGCCCTCTCCGTTGTAGGTCACCAACTGGGCGTTATCGAGAATCTTGTTGGCCAGGTTTTGCGCCTGCCAATAAGGCGTCGCCGGGTCGCCGGTGGTGCCAATTACAAGGATGGGTGCCGAGCCCTTAGCCGCATAGCTCTTAGGCTTTGCCGCGACCTTGTATGGCCACTGCTCGCAACCGAGAGCACCGTTGAGCCAGTAACGACCGAAGAATGGGCTGAGTTTTTGCAGTTTTGCGTTCTGGGCTTTCATTGCCTTGGGGCTCGGGTCTGAGCGACCATCTAGACACGAAACAGCGAGGTTTGCCTCGAGCTGATTCGAAGCATAGGTTCCGTTTGACTCTCGGTCGTTATAGAAGTCGGCCAATTGCAAGAACATGGTGCCGTCTCCCCTGAAACCTTCCGTGAACGCACGGGTTGTGTATTGCCAATAATCTTCGCTGTAGAGAGTCATTATCAAACCGGTGATTCCACCCGAGATAGTAAGTTTGCGACCCTTCAGTTCTGTGTTGAGTGCTCTGTTTTCAAGTTGCTTAAACCAAGCGGTGATTCGCTTCATCGAACTCTCGACCGTGCCGGTGAAAGGGCAGTTTGCTTTGTCGACCGTTAGACAGTGGTCTAGGTAATTCTTTAGAGCTTGGTCGAACGCCTTCAACTGGTTCGCACTCTGATCTTCATCACTAACCGTTGGATCGATTGCGCCGTCAAGCACAAATCGACCAACGCGCTCCGGAAATACCGATGCATAGGTTGTTCCCAAGAAAGTTCCATAAGAGAAACCCATAAAGTTGAGTTTGCTCTCACCAAGCACCGCGCGAATCACATCCATGTCGCGGGCTGCAGAAACGGTGTCGACATAGCCAAAAATCTGTCCGCTGTTTTTCACGCAGGCATCGATGAACTTCTTCATCGACTTACGTGAGGCCGCCATCTCATCGGTTGAGCCTGGAGCTCCGGGAGTGGTGCCATAGAGAAACTCGTCGGTAGCTTTCGGGCCAAGGCACTTGATTGGTGCGCTTCGCTTTACACCGCGAGGGTCGAATCCGACCACGTGGTAGCGCTTGCGCAGGGCCTCGCTTGCCACCTGGGCAGAGGCGCTTGCAACAAAGTCGATGCCCGAGCCGCCGGGGCCACCGGGGTTCTCGACCAGCCAGCCGAGGTCTGCATCGCCAGTCGAGGCCAGGTAGTTGAGCGAAAGCTTGATTGAGCCGGCCGCGGGCCTTTTGTAGTCAATCGGCACGTTTATGGTTGCGCACTTGAGGTCTTCGCCACAATCTTTCCAGTTAACGCTCTGGGTATAGAAGGGCTTGAGCGCAGCAGGGATGTTGTCTGACACCGCCGACTCTGCTGGCGTTACGGCGGCGCAACCTGCAAGCAACAACGCAAAAGTTGCGAAAATAGCGATGCTCTTCTTGGCTCTCATAACCACCTCTCGTTTGAACAATTCTAGGTTCACCGTTTGGTCTTCAGGTTTACAGCGAGAGCCTCGAGCACCATTAGGTCTTTGACGTTTGCGGCAATTCGGGTTCTAGCCAATTCAATCTGGTGCAACTTCTCGAGGGTTTGCTGTGCGGTCGAGCGCTGAGCTACCGAATCGATTTGCGATTTGAGCGACTCGTTTACGAGCGGCACTCCGGCGCTAAGTTGCACCATGAGCACATCCCTGAACAGAGAAAGCAAGTCAACCAGAATGCGATCGAGCCCGTCGCGAAGAGAACGAGTTGCTCTGCGCTTTTGCGTTTCTTCGAGTGCCTTCACATCAGCTCGCGCGTAAGGCGGCAACTTCGAGGTGTCTTCAACACCGAGAACGCGCAAAAGTTCTTCACGTTCATCGGCATCGCGCTCGGCAGTCAGCGCATCGGCATCACGCCTTGCCAATTCGATCCAGCGTTCGGCGGTATAGACGGCATTGGTAACCGTGTCGATGGCCAGGGCTGCAACGAGAGTGTCTTTGCGGCGGCCTCTCGCATCGGCACTCGTGCCAAGCCGACGAGCCATGCCGATGTGGCTTTGAGCTTCGGCTGCAACGGTAAGCGCGAGCGAGTGTTCAATCGAGTCGCGTTCAACCAGCAACTTGGCGACTTCTTCAACCGAAGGTGTCTTCAACGCGATACGACGAACGCGCGAGCGAATGGTTGGCAGCATGTCGGCCTCGCTCGGCGCGCAGAGAATCCAAACGGTTCCGGCCGGCGGCTCTTCGAGTGCCTTGAGCAACACGTTCGATGAACGCTCGGTCATGCGGTCTGCGTCTTCGATGATCATGATGCGATAGCGGCCCATCGAGCCGCCCATTTGAGCGCTAACCACCAGGTTGCGCACCTCTTCAATCGAGATGCCGACCTTTTCGGTGGTCAGCAAAACAATGTCTGGATGATTGCCCGACATGGCCAAGGTGCACGAGTGGCAGGTGCCGCATCCGCCGTCTTTGCAGAGCAGAGCAGCTGCAAAGGCCACAGCCATGTTTGACCTGCCAGAACCCGGTGGGCCTGTCATTAGCCAGGCGTGGTGAACTCCCGAGTCACGGTTGCTAACGGCCTGCTCGAGTTGAGCAATCGCGTCGCTCTGCCCAAAAAGTTCGCGCCAAATTGGGGCTGGCATTACCCGAGTAATCCTTGAACTCGCTCGCGAATTCTTGCCTGCATGCTCTCGACGCTTTGCTCGGCGTCGAGAACCAAGAAGCGCTGGGGTTCATCAGCGGCCATTTTGAGGTAAGCCTGGCGTGCCGATTCGAAGAACTCGATCTTTGCTCTCTCGAGACGATCGGGTTCGGCTCCGGTTTTACTTCTGCGCGCTGCAGCCTTGGCTGCATCGAGATCTAGAAGCACCGTTAGCTGCGGCAACAAGCCGTCGACTGCAAATAGCGAGAGGTCTCGAACCTGGTTGAAGCCAAGGTCACGACCGCTGCCCTGATATGCAACCGAAGAATCGAGATAGCGATCCGTTACAACAACTTCGCCTCTCTCGAGCGCCGGTCGCACGACGGTGGCAACGTGGTGAGCGCGGTCTGCAGCAAACAAAAGTGCCTCAGCGCGCGGTGCGACCTCACCCTTGCGGTGCAAAAGCAATTCGCGAATCTCGCGGCCGAGGTCGGTTCCACCAGGTTCGAGTGTGCGGCAAACTGTGCGGCCCTGTTCATTCAAGAACTGCACGAGTAGATCGAGCTGAGTTGACTTTCCAACTCCATCGATTCCCTCGAATGAAATGAATAGACCGCTCGCCACGATTAGGCCTTCTTCTTTCGGGTTGCACCCTTTTTCACCACACGGGTTGTTGTGGCGGTCTTGCGTGAACGCGAGGCCTTTGGTGGCGCTTCGCCTGGCTCGACGCCGAGTTTTTCACGGCGAATCATGAGCAGCTCGAAGGCGCGATCTGGGGTCAACTCGTCGAGTGGCTCCTCTTTCGGAACAGTTGCGTTCACAACGCCATCGGTTATGTAGAGGCCAAACTGGCCGGTCTTAGCCACAACGTTCAACTTTGATAGCGGGTCTTCGCCGAACTCCTTGAGCGGGGTGGCCGCCGTGCGCCTGCCGCCGTACTTCGGCTGCTTGTAGAGCTCTAGAGCCTGCTCGAGGGTTATGCCGAAGATGTCATCTTCGCTCGCTAGCGAACGCGAGTCGGTGCCCTTCTTCATGTATGGGCCAAACTTGCCGTTCTGGGTGGTGATTTCGGTCTGGGTCTCAGGGTCTACGCCAACCACGCGAGGTAACGAAAGCAGTTTGACGGCCTCTTCGAAGGTGAAGGTCTCAGGAGACATCGACTTGAAAAGCGAAGCGGTCTTCTGCTTCTCGGCCTTTGGGTCGTCGAGCAACACGTATGGGCCGTAGCGGCCATCCTTGAAAAGAATGTCGAAGCCGGTCTCAGGATCTTGCCCCATTATGCGATCGCTGATGATTGGCGCATCGATTAGCTCTTGCGCTTTCTCAACTGTCAACTCGTCGGGTGCGAGACCTTCTGGAATATTTACGATGCGACGACCGTTTTCATCTGCACCTTCGCTACCCGGTTCAACCATGGTCTCGATGTAAGGTCCATACTTGCCGGTGCGAAGTGTGATGTTGTCGGCGATGTGAATCGAGTTAACTGCACGCGGGTCGCTGTCTCCAACATTCTCGACGGTTGGATGCAAACCTTCGATGCCCTCGCCACCAAAATAGAAGCGGTGCAACCAGGTGCTGCGATCAAGGTCGCCAGACGCAATTAGGTCGAGATCTTCTTCCATCTGCGCGGTGAATGCATAGTCAACCAGTCGCTCAAAGTTTTCTTCTAGAAAGCGGGTGATTGTGAACGCAATCCACTCGGGCACGAGCGCTTGACCGCGTTTGGTTACGTATCCCTTGCCGATGATTGTCGACATAATCGATGCGTAGGTCGAGGGGCGGCCGATGCCGTCTTCTTCGAGAGCCTTAACCAAACTCGCTTCTGTGTAGCGAGGTGGCGGCGAGGTCTGGTGATCTTTGGCAAAGACGTCGATTGCCTTGAGCTTCTGACCGACCTCTAGTTTCGGTAGCTTTGACTCGCGCTCTTCGTTCTCGTCTTCTTCGCGACTCTCGTCGTGGCCCTCTTCATAGGCGGCCATAAAGCCCTTGAAAGTCACCACGGTTCCCGATGAGGTGAACTCTGCCGGGCCGTGGCCTTCGAGCCCAGAGACCTTGATTTTGGCGGTAGTGGTCGACACCTTGGCGTCTTGCATCTGCGAGGCGATGGTTCGCTTCCAGATCAGGTCATAGAGCTCAAAAGCCCTGCCGAAGATAACTCCAGACATCTCAGATGGGCGCTTGAAAACCTCGCCGGCTGGGCGAATCGCTTCGTGCGCCTCTTGCGCGTTCTTCGACTTGCCTGTGTAAACGCGAGGAGCATCCGCAACCATCTCTTTGCCAAACATCTCGGCTGCTTGTGATCTTGCTGCAGAGATTGCCTGCGCCGAAAGCGTCGGCGAATCTGTTCGCATGTATGTGATGTGACCCTCTTGATACAGCGACTGCGCGGTATCCATGGTTTGTTTTGCAGACATGCGCAGTTTGCGCGATGCCTCTTGCTGAAGAGTCGAAGTTGTGAATGGTGCAGCAGGGCGGCGAGTCGATGGCTTAGCTTCGACCGAAGTAACTTCGATGTCAACCGACTTCGACTTCATTTGCTCGGCGAGTGAATTTGCTTCTGCTTCGGTGAGAACTCGAACGTCTGACTTGAGCACGCCGAGATCGTTGAAGCTCTCACCGGTTGCGATGAGCTTGCCATCAATGCTCAGAAGCTTGGCCTCAAAGTTTGGTTCGCCCGAAACCTGAGAGTCGAGAATCGCCTTGACGTCGAAGTAGCTTGCCGAAACGAATGCCATGCGCTCGCGCTCGCGCTCAACCACCAAACGCATTGCAGGTGACTGCACGCGACCGGCACTCAGACCACGGTTAATCTTGCGCCAAAGAACTGGTGAAACTTCATAGCCGTATAGTCGGTCAACAACTCGTCGAGTCTCTTGGGCCTGAACCAGGTTTTCGTCGATATCGCGCGTGTGACTTAGCGCGGCCTGAATCGCCTCTTTGGTGATTTCGTGAAACACCATTCGCTTCACCGGCACCTTTGGCTTGAGCACCTGCATCAGGTGCCAGGCAATGGCCTCACCTTCGCGGTCTTCATCGGTAGCGAGATAGAGCTCGTCTGCGTTTTTCAGGGCGGCCTTGAGGTCGCTAACGGTCTTGCTCTTGCCCGCCGAAATGGCATACATCGGCTCAAAGTCGTTCTCGATGTTGATTGAGAATTTGCCCACCGAGGTCTTCTTGAGCTCAGATGGCACGTCTTTGGTGTCGATCAAATCACGGATGTGCCCGACCGAGGCCAAGACCTCGAAGTCGTTGCCCAGATACTTGCCAATGGTTTTTGCTTTGGCCGGCGACTCAACGATGACCAGTTTTCGGCTATTTGCCACGCATTGCTCCTTGTTTCAGTTGCCCCCAGCAGGCCCAGCTCGAGATGATGCTTTCAACTCGATGCCGACCACAGCAGAACGCAGCCGTATAAATGAATCGAAACCGACAATACGACATGAGTCAAGAGACACCATATACATAGTTGCAATTTGGTCAGCAACTTGACAGGGATACCCGCTGCTCAAACCCCGGGCCGAATTCGCGGCGGCAACCGCGATTTGGTCGGCTTGAACGGCCAGTTTTTCGCCCGAAAAGAAGACAAAAACCGCTAAATTACTGGCAAGCAGGGCACCTAGGCCGGTTAGCACCAGGCCGAGGCCTAAAACCGTGCCAGAGCCTCGATTGTCGGTCAATTTGGGTTGAAATGCCACTTTTAGAGACCGATTTTTCTCGCGCACTGCGTTTCGGCGAGTCGCAGCCCCAAATCGGGCAAAAGTGCGATTTTGAGGGTTTGCGAGACCTCGACGCATTCCATCGCGCCCCGGCTGTTGATGGTGAAACTGCGACCCTCGAGTTGCTCGGCGAAGACCGCGTTCAATACATCAATTGGCTCTTGCCTAGCCGCTGCCCGAGAGATCATGGCGGCCAGTGACACCAGTTTGAACCGCTCAAGCTGAGCCGATAGCGAAGCAAGTGAGATCGACAAAATCATGAACACGGTTGGCAGCACCACGGCAAACTCGGCCGTGATGGCCCCCGTGTCACTGGTTGCCCGCGGTTTCATCTTGGCCGGTGTAGGTCAGTGCGCTGCGCACTAGATCTAGCAAGATCTCTTTCACCTCATCGCTGCGCATGATCACCACGAGTAAACCCGCAAAACCGACGGCCGCCATAGTGGCAATCGCATACTCTGCCGTTGCGGCACCGGTGTCGTCTCGAAACCAGAACGTTCGAATTTGCTGTGCGAGACTTTTGTTTTTCAATGCATTCCTGTCGTTAGTTTGTGATGAGTGAAATTGTGATTGGCAAAACCGTAATCAGCACGAATGCTGGCAAGACAAAAACCGCCAGCGGAGCAAGAAGCCGAATCGATACACGCTCAAGATTTTCAGCTTGCGCGTAAGCCGCTTGTCGCCGACTCTCTTCTGCGCAATTGCGAAGCAGTTTTGCTGTTGGCGCACCAGAAAGTTCTGCGAATCTCACGAGCTCGGCTAAGTCACTCTTTGTTTCGTCGGCAACTTCAATTTCAAAATTCTTTGCAAAAGCGTTGGTCGAAACCTCGTGCGATTGCCTAAGTGGCAATCCGGCGTCAAGGCAGAGAGCGATTGCATCGAACACAATCTCGTTGCCCTGCTGCAATTTGTTTGTGCTGTTGATTATGCGCTGCGACCAGGCCTGTGCCGAAATGAGCAGCAGTAAACCAATCAATAGAGAAACGAGCGCGGGTAAAGACTCGAAAAAGACGGCAACTGAACCTAGTCCTAGCAGCTGCCCGAACAGCGTTGAACCCAGTGGAAGCAAGAGCACGAGTCGCGCAGTGGCCTTGGGCATAGCGCCGGCCACCCGAAGTTTCGCCTCGCTTTCTTGCTGCAGTTCGGCGATTTTCTCGAGATTGCGCAAGGCCAACACCGGCGACCCGCCAGCCTCTTGGCAAACAGCCATAAGCAATCGATAGTGCTTCTGAAACTGCTCACTCAGACGAGACGGGTCTGCAATTCGCGTGGCCTGCTCGATGGATAGACCAGCAGCCATCAACGAGTTGAACTTTGCAAATACTTCACGATCAGACATTGCGCCGAATTTCTAGGCGGCGACGCGAACCATCGGTTGACACATGAATAAGCCACGCTATCGAGTGCTTGGCGAGGGTAGCAATTTGGCTGGGCTCGAAATGACTGGCTATGGCAATCGATTCGATTCGCGAAGATACCTGTTCTATCGAAGCCGCATGGATAGTTGCTGCCGCACAGTGCCCAGAGCTGCTGGCTTGCAACAAAGTGACTAGCTCTACAGATCGCACCTCGCCGACAACTATTCGATCAGGGCGCATTCGAAGCGACTCAACTAGAAGTTGATTGAGCGTTATCTCGCCTCGACCCTCGAGATTGGGCTCGCGCGCAACAAGAGAAACGCACTGCTTTGAGAGCAGTTGTAACTCGGCGGTGTCTTCGATGGTGATGACGCGCTCGGCAGCAACTTCTGAAAGCAACGCTCTTAGCAAAGTTGTTTTTCCGGCACCTGCCGAGCCACTAATCAAAAAACTCTCTCTGCTATCGAGCACTCTTTGCAACAGCTGAACCTGCGCCTGCTCAATTTGATTTACCCCGAGCCACTGGCTCAGCGCTAAGTCGCGTGAGGCATGAACGCGAATCGAAAGATGGGTTTGCCGATTAACCGCCGAAGCCAGCATCGCGTGAACCCGCACTTTGTCGAGGTTAGCGCTAGCAAAAGGGTGCGCCAGATCTATTTGCCTGCCGCCGAGACACGCCAACAACTTCGCAGCAGCTGCAAGCTGCTCTTCGTTTTCAAAACCCGATTGCACCGGCGACCAGCGATTGTGGCGAAGAACCGAAGCGTGAGCGTAACCGTTGAAAACCAGGTCGCTCACCCCCGACTCGGCAAGAAGCTGGGCTATGGGCACGAGCTCGGGCTGGGTAAACATAGGCCAAGGATTATCGATGACCAAAGGGTGCGGGATGTTCCACGCAAATCTGGGGATTAAAGAGAGATGGCGGCAGGTTTGGGGGAAACCTGCCGCCCGTTATACCTGATTGGGGGAATCGGTATAACTTGCTGGAACTAGCCAGCCCTTAAAGCATAATCTTCGGCTACCCCCATTCGTTGCTACATCGGCGAATTTTCAACGGTTTACCAGCGAATTTTGAGAAATCGAAAGCTGACCCGAAATTGAGATTTCAATCTGTGGCATTATGACGAGCATGAAACAAAAGCAGGAGGACAACGATGTCTGCCGAGAATTATCACTTCGCGCCGAGTGAGGCGTTTGCCCGACAAGCCATCGCACAGGCCAGTCTCTATGCCGAAGCAAAGGCCGACAGGCTTGCATTCTGGGCCAAGCAGGCTCGAGAGCTGCATTGGCACAAGCCCTTCACCCAGACCTTAGATTTCAGCAATGCGCCGTTTGCCAAATGGTTTGCCGATGGAAAACTCAACATCTCCTACAACTGCCTAGACCGACACGTTGAGGCCGGCAACGGCAATCGCACCGCGCTCTTCTTTGAGGGCGAACCTGGCGACACAAAAGAACTCACCTATGCAGAGCTCACCCGCGAAGTGAAAAAGGCAGCGAATGCCCTAACTGCTCTTGGCATTAAAGCCGGCGACCGAGTTGCGATCTACATGCCGATGATTCCCGAGGCAGTGATCGCAATGCAGGCGGTCGCTCGAGTCGGTGCGGTGCACAGCGTTGTTTTCGGTGGCTTCAGCGCCGAGTCGCTCAGCTCACGCATTGAAGACGCAGAGGCAAAACTCGTCATCACGGCAGACGGCGGATATCGCAAGGGCAAGGCAAGTGCGCTAAAACCCGCAGTCGACGAAGCTCTAAGTGCGGGCAAGTGCCCATCGGTGAAAAATGTTTTAGTAGTTCGTCGCACCAACCAAGCTGTCGACTGGGTCGAAGGTCGTGACGTTGAGTGGAGCGATATCGTTGGCAGCGCTAGCGAAGAACACGAGGCCCAGGCATTCGACGCCGAGCATCCGCTGTTCATTCTTTACACTTCGGGAACCACCGGAAAACCAAAAGGCATCTTGCACACTTCTGGTGGCTATCTAACTCAAGCCGCATACACGCACAAAAATGTTTTCGATCTGCATGCCGAGAAAGATGTTTACTGGTGCACCGCCGACGTTGGTTGGATCACCGGCCACTCGTATGTCGTTTACGGCCCGCTCGCCAACGGTGCAAGCCAGGTAATTTACGAAGGCACACCAGACATTCCAGACTGGGGTCGCTGGTGGAGCATCATCGAAAAATACAAAGTGAGCATCTTCTACACAGCGCCAACCGCGATTCGCTCATTCATGAAGCTAGGCAGCGAGATTCCAGACAAATACGACCTCAAGAGCATCCGTGTTCTTGGTTCTGTCGGCGAACCAATAAACCCAGAAGCATGGATGTGGTACCGCGAACACATCGGCGGCGGGCAAGCCCCGATAGTTGACACCT
>CAZSRJ010000003.1:0-16119 GCA_964609235.1 uncultured Rhodoluna sp. | reverse complement strand
GACTGAATAGTCTGATTACCTGCGCGTTTGTGTCTGCAGTGTGCGGAGTGATGATCAAGTTCGGCGCACTCCATAAAGCGTGCCCATCGGGCAGTGGCTCTGGATCTGTCACATCAACGGCTGCGCCGGCAATAACGCCTTGCTCGAGCGCCCTTAGAAGAGCTGACGAATCGACCATTTTGCCTCGAGCGATGTTTACGAGATATGCGGAGGGCTTCATTAGAGAGAACCTGCGCTCGTCGAATAGATAAAGTGTCTCGTCGGTTAGTGCAGCAGCTAGCACCACGAAGTCGGCTTGCGCCACAAACTCATCCAGGCGCTCGAAACCAACGGTTTCGCTCGCACCCTGTATAGGTGAAACGCGCTTTCTTACGACAGTAACTCGGGTGTTGAATGGCCCAAGCAAACAGACGAGTTCTTCGGTAATACCTCCCCCGCCGACAATCACAATGTGAGAGTCGTAGAGGCTAACGGCAAACTTCTTGCCCCAGCTTTTTGCAACCACGCGCTCGTGCAACTTTCTGCCCAGCGCTAAGCAGAGAGCGAGTGCGTGCTCGGCAACCGGCTGGCGATAAGAACCTTTTGCCGAAGTAAACACAACGGGATGCTGCAACACGTCGACAAATGCGTCGACTCCTGCAAATGGAAGCTGCACCCACTCGATTTGACTATTTGCTTCGAGCAGTTCTTTCAAGGCTTGGGGTTGTGAATAGTCTGTCCAGATAAGTGCGCCAACCTCTGCGCTAAGTGGCGCAACCTGAGCGCCTGCGCGAACCACGGCCTGGGCGTAGTCGTCGAAAGATTTGGGTTCGATGCTGACGAGGTTGCGATCGACAGCCATTAGCTCTCACCGAGCGCCCTGCGCTCTGCCTCAAGTTGCTGCAGCTGTATGCCTATCTGCCTGTGCTGCTCGGTATCTGGCTCTTCGCGACGCAAAGCAGCAAGCAACTCGTTTTTTTCTCTAGCAAGAATTGAACTGATGCCTCTCGAAACAACACCCTGCGCGTAAACCAAAAGTTCGGCTTCGTTTCTGGCCGGAAGAGGTTGCCCTGCGATTTCGAGCAGCACAGGTTGCAACTCTTGCGGAAGTGAAACGGCAAGGGTCGGCAAAAACTCGTGCTTACCAAGCAACCCAATTGCCGCCTCGATAGCGTTGGCCACGGCAATGTGGGTTGGCGCACTGAACGCTG
This sequence comes from uncultured Rhodoluna sp., assembly GCA_964609235.1. Taxonomy (GTDB): domain Bacteria; phylum Actinomycetota; class Actinomycetes; order Actinomycetales; family Microbacteriaceae; genus Rhodoluna. The sequence continues at coordinate 14,929 of CAZSRJ010000003.1, read as the reverse complement.
ACTTGCAAATTCTCAGGGCAAGGGTCGAATCAAGAGCTGAAGGCACCTGAACGATAACTTCGAGCAGTTGTCGTTCGAAACGCATTATCGGATCACGCAGGTTTATTACTGGATACTGCGAAGCCTGCGCCGAATCGGCCGGCGGTTCATTTGGTACAGCACTATCTCTCGGGGCAGCGTTTGTGCCCGGACTGTCGCGGCGCATCGATGCAACCGATTCGTTGCGAACCTGCTTAATTGCCACATCAACGAGCGAGGCAATTTCATTGCCATCGAGGCTTACCCAGCCGGCTAATTCACGAATGTAGGCGGGGCGCAGTGCGGCATCGCGAATCTGTGCGATAACCGGTGCCGCGGCGCGCGCTGCAGCTACGCGCCCCTCGAGTGTGCCGAGGTCGAACTTTGAAATCTTCTGCTTGATGGCGAACTCGAAAATCGGTCTCTTGTTTGCGATCATCGCGACAACGGCTTCGTCGCCTTTCTCGCTTCTGAGGTCACACGGGTCGAGACCATCTGGACCGATTGCAACAAAGGTTTGCGCATTGAATTTGCTTGAGTCGTTGTAGGCACGCATCGCGGCTTTTTGGCCTGCCGCATCTGGGTCGAATGTAAAGATGACTTCTGCTGCCGAGTCGACCGATGAAGAAAGCATGCGGTTGAGAGTTCGAATGTGGTCATCGCCGAAGGCGGTGCCACATGTTGCCACCGCAGTGGTGACTCCAGCTAGGTGGCACGCCATAACGTCTGTGTATCCTTCGACAACAACTACCTGCTGGTTTTTCGAAATGTCACGCTTGGCCAAATCGATTCCATAGAGCACCTGCGACTTGTGATAGACCAGAGTGTCGCTCGAGTTTAGATACTTGGGGCCGGTGTCATCGTCAAAGAGTTTTCTGGCACCGAATCCGATTACCTGCGCGGTTGAATCTCTAATCGGCCAGATCAGACGACCGCGAAACTTGTCGTAGATTCCCTTATCGCCCTTTGTGACCAATGCAGCGGCAATTAGCTCGTCGTCTGAGAATCCGAGTGACTTGAGGTGCGTATAGAGCTCAGACCAGGCCTTAGGTGCGAAGCCGATAGAGAAACGCTCTGCCGCCGCCTTGTCGAATCCCCTCGACTTCAAGAACTCTCGGCCAGTATCGGCAGCATCGCTCATAATCTGAGACTGATAAAAAAGCGCAGCAGCGTTATTGGCCTCAAGGATGCGGTTCTTCAATCCGTGGTCTGGCGATGGGCCGCCGCCCTCTTCGTAGGTCAGCGTGTAACCAACGCGACCGGCTAACTTCTCAACGGCCTCGTAGAAACTGATGTGGTCTAGGTTCTGCAAAAACTTGTAGACGTCTCCGCCCTCGCCACAGCCGAAGCACTTGTAGAAACCGTCGTTGGGCTTGACGGTGAAAGAGGGTGACTTTTCGTCGTGGAATGGGCAAAGCCCCTTTAGCGAACCGACCCCAGCAGGCCTGAGCGCCAGGTAATCGCTGACCACATCGGCAATGTTGACGCGAGATTTGACCTCTTCAATGTCTCTCGCGCTGATTCTGCCTGCCATGCCAACAATCCTAAGTTCTAGAACGAACTCGAACGGCCGCCAACCAAGCGGTTATGCAGGGTTAGGGCACTCTGATCGGTAAGACAGGCCACCTGGTCAACAATCACTCTGCGTTTTGCTTCTTCACCCTGAGCTGCCTTAAACGCCGCTGTCGAATATGCATCGAGGTCAACGCCGTTCTTCGCCAGCAGGGCGTCGGCAAGTTCGGTGAGTAGCGCACGCTGCCATTCGTAAAACGGGCGGCGAGAATCGTGCGACATTAGAAACGCAGAAACAAGACCCTTGAGCACGCTAATTTGAGCTCGAATGGCTGACGGCACGAGAAGTTGAGACTGAAAACGAGTTGCCTGACTGCCCGCAGATTCAAGTGTGCGCGCAGTTGACGCCTGCACGAACTCGCCAATCAGTGACGATGTGAGATTCTTCAAGGTCGCAAGATCTTGCGGTGTCTCGCTAAACGACTTGAGCCAATACTCGTTTCTCTCTAGAGCTTCGAAGGCGTCTGAGAGTTGCGAGCGATCTATCTCGCCGCCGTTCCATAGCGAGATTTTGTCTATCAGGCTTTCGCGAGCTCCGCGATCTGCAAGCTCGCGAAGATTTATGTATCCAGAGACAACTGCGTCTTCGAAATCGTGAACCGAGTAGGCCACGTCATCGGCAAAATCCATGACCTGCGCTTCAATGCACTTTTGACGAGCCGGCGCTCCGTCGCGCAACCAGGTGAAGACAGGTTCGTCATCGGCGTAAACTCCGAACTTGACGCCCTTGCCCGCTCCTGAATCGCGAACGGCTTCATTGACTGTCCACGGATACTTGCAACTTGCATCGAGGCTCGCCCTGGTTAGGTTGAGGCCGCGAGGTTCGCCGTTAGCGCTGAATACTTTCGGTTCGATTCGCGTGAGCAGCCTGAGCGTTTGCGCGTTGCCCTCAAATCCACCGATTTCGCTCGCCCATTCATTGAGAGCGGTTTCACCGTTGTGGCCAAAGGGAGGGTGCCCAAGGTCGTGGGCGAGGCAGGCCATATCGACAACGTCTGGATTTAGGCCGAGCTCGCTGGCCATCTCGCGACCAACCTGGGCTACTTCAAGCGAGTGGGTCAGCCTGGTGCGGGCAAAGTCACCTTTTTCTGGCGAAAGCACCTGGGTCTTAGCTCCAAGCCTGCGCAGAGCACTCGAGTGCAGAACACGAGCGCGATCTCGGGCGAACTCGCCGCGCTGCACGTTGCTTTTGCGAACCTCCGGTTCGAAACGCTCGCGGTCGAAATCGGAGTAGCCAGTTTCTACGCTGCCCACTTATCCCCCAGACACATTCAGTTCGGCCTCTAACAACATAGTGCGGTCGTTGCCAACGAGTTGCTGCGAATCGAGCCAACCCTCCGGCAAGGTCGTGGTTTTGGCTCCGCCAAGACGACCGCGCGGGCCTTCGGCCTCTTCGCCTGGATAAGGCTGGCTTCTGTCGAGTTCAGAGAGAATCTCATCGATGTGATCGAGGCTAAGCACCTGAGCCAATCGCGCACGAAACTCGCCACCGACCGGGTAGCCCTTGAAGTACCAGGCAACGTGCTTGCGAATGTCGCGACAAGCGTGATCTTCGTTTTCGAAGTATTCGACAAGCAACTGCGCGTGACGCTTGAAGGCGTCTGCAACTTCACCGAGGTTCGGTTGAATGAGGTCGATCGCAGCATTCGAATTTGGGTCGCGACGATATTCGTCAAAAGCTTTCTGCAAATCTCCGAAGAGCCAAGGCCGCCAGGCAACCTCGACCAACTACAACACCGTCTACCCCGGTTTCGCGCATCATGCGAATGGCATCTGCTGCCGACCAAATATCGCCGTTGCCGAGCACCTGCACGTCTGGCAGAGATTCGCGAAGTTCTGCGATTGCATTCCAATCGGCGACGCCAGAGTAATAGTCACTAGCGGTTCTGCCGTGCAGTGCGATAGCTGCAACTCCCGCGTCTCGAGCGGTTTTTCCGGCATCGAGAAACGTGAGGTGTTCGCTGTCAATTCCCTTGCGCATCTTCACGGTTACCGGCAGATCGCCAGCCGCCTTGACGGCAGACTTCACAATCGCTTCAAACAGGTCGCGCTTCCATGGCAGAGCTGCGCCGCCACCCTTGCGAGTCACCTTTGGCACCGGGCAACCAAAATTGAGGTCAATGTGGTCTGCTTTGTCTTGATCGACTAGCAGTTTGATTGCGCGCGAAATTGTTAGCGGGTCGACACCGTAGAGCTGCACGCTGCGAACGTCTTCGCTTTCGTGATGACCGATTATGCGAAGTGAACCTTCGGTCTGTTCGACCAAAGCACGCGAGGTGACCATCTCTGACACGTAGAGACCGCCGCCAAATTCGCGGCAGAGTCTGCGAAATGCCGTGTTGGTAATGCCAGCCATCGGCGCCAACACCACGGGGGTGTCGATTTCGATTTTTCCGTACTGCAAAGCAGGTTGGCGACCGGCGCTAGTCATCTAACTAGCCGACCAACTTCTCGGCCAGGTAACCCTTTAGTTTGCTGAGCGACACTCTTTCTTGCGACATGGTGTCACGTTCGCGAACCGTAACCGCTTGGTCGTCGAGCGATTCGAAGTCAACCGTGATGCAGAACGGGGTTCCGATCTCATCCTGGCGGCGATAACGTCGACCGATTGCTCCGGAGTCGTCAAAGTCGATGTTCCAGTGGCCGCGAAGCTCTTGTGCGAGGTCACGCGCCATTGGCGAGAGGTCTTCGTTTCTCGAAAGCGGAAGCACGGCAGCCTTAATCGGGGCAAGGCGATAGTCGAGACGCAATACCGTTCTCACGTCTACACCGCCCTTGGTGTTCGGTGCTTCGTCTTCGGCGTAGGCGTCGACTAGGAAAGCCATGAGAGACCTGGTCAGACCGGCCGCCGGTTCGATAACGTAAGGCGTCCAGCGCTCACCCTTGGCCTGATCAAAGTAGCTCAGGTCAACACCCGACTCTTTCGAGTGAACAGTTAGGTCGAAGTCGGTGCGATTGGCGATGCCCTCGAGCTCGCCAAACTCGCTGCCCTGAAAACCAAACTTGTATTCGATGTCTACCGTTCGCTTCGAGTAGTGCGAGAGTTTCTCTTTCGGGTGTTCAAACAAACGAAGGTTCTCGCGCTTGATGCCGAGATCTAGATACCAGTTGAGTCGCTGCTCAATCCAGTAATCGTGCCACTGCTCATCGGTGCCTGGTTCAACAAAGAATTCCATTTCCATCTGCTCGAATTCACGCGTTCTGAAAATGAAGTTTCCGGGTGTGATTTCGTTTCTAAACGACTTGCCGATCTGGCCTATGCCAAACGGTGGCTTCATGCGTGCAGCTCCGAGCACGTTCGCAAAGTTCACGAAGATTCCCTGCGCGGTTTCTGGTCGCAGATAATGCAGTCCAGATTCGTCCTCGATCGGTCCGAGGTAGGTCTTCAAGAGTCCGTTGAACAACTTTGGCTCTGTCCAGGCATCCTTGGTTCCACAGGCCGGACACGCGATTTCGCTCATCGACTGCGGTGGGCGACCCTTCTTCTCTTCGAAGGCCTCTTCGAGGTGGTCTGCGCGATAACGCTTGTGGCACGAGGTGCACTCGATTAGCGGGTCGACGAATTCTTTTACGTGACCGCTGGTCTCCCAAACCTTTCGCGGCAAAATCACGGATGAGTCGAGCCCGACGACGTCTTCGCGGCTGTTCACGACGGTTCGCCACCACTGGCGCTTGATGTTCTCTTTAAGCTCGACACCGAGAGGCCCGTAATCCCAGGCTGAGCGGGTTCCACCATAGATTTCGCCAGCCGGAAACACGAATCCGCGGCGTTTGGCTAGAGAGATTACTGAGTCGAGACGGTTAGGAGTAGCCATGAGCTTGCCTTTCGGGCGTTCAATCTCGAGGCGCTGCTGGATGCAGTGCTGGTTGAGCGCGAGAGTGCAAGTCTACTTTGTCGGGCTTGTTTTGCCGCGAGGTTTATCAACGGCAGCGCCAAAGCGCCTCGCCCGCCCACCAAAGTGCGCAATCGCCTTCCAAAGATGTGTGCGGTCAAAATCGGGCCACAGGGTGTCGAGAAAGACAAATTCGGCGTAGGCCGACTGCCACAGCAGAAAGTTAGAGGTGCGTTGCTCGCCAGACGATCGCACGAAGAGGTCGACGTCGGGCAACCAGTTGCTCTGCAGATTCTTTGCGATGGTCTTTTCGGTCAGTGCACCCGGCTGCAACTTCTTTTCGGCGACCAGCTTCGCGATTTCATTCACCGCGTCAACAATCTCGATTCGTGAACCGTAGTTGACGCACATCGTTAGGGTGAGGGTCTTGTTCTTTGCCGTGAGTTTCTCGGCGGCTTCTAGGTCTTCGATCACAGATGCCCAAAGCTTTGGCCTGCGACCCGCCCACTTAACTCGCACACCCCATTCGTTGAGCTGGTCTCTTCTTCTGCGCAGCACATCGCGATTGAAGCCCATAAGGAATCTAACTTCATCAGGTGAGCGCTTCCAGTTTTCGGTTGAGAACGCGTAAACGGTTAGGTTCTTTACTCCCGCTTCAATTGCGCCGGCAACAACGTCTAGCAGAGCCGATTCACCGGCTTTGTGGCCTTCTATGCGTGAGAGGCCGCGCTTGTTTGCCCAGCGACCGTTGCCATCCATGACTATCGCGATGTGGTTCGGCACGGTCTTGAACTTTGGAACGCGAACGCCCTTTTTCTTGACCGGCTGAAATTCTTCGCTCATTTGTTTCGCTCCACGTGTTGAAGTGACTTCAAGCCGCGCTCAATGTGCCACTGACAGTATGCAGAAACGATACCGCTTGCCGCTTGCGTGCTCTTTTCGCTTGCTGCGCCAACCGCATCCCAGTCGCCAGTCAACAGGGCCGCTAGCAAAATCGAGGTCTCGAAATCAATCAGGGCCGCGCCCGGTGGTCGGCACTCGTCGCAAACCACACCACCAACCTGCATAACGAAGGCGCGGTGAGGGCCAGGAGCCTCGCATCGCACACAGTTGTCAAAGTTCGGCGCCCAACCGGCTACCGAGAGGGCACGCAGAAGGTAACTGTCGAGAACGTGAGCCGCAAGGTGTTCGCGATTCGCAAGCGATCGAAGCGCACCGACTAGCAGCAGGTATTGCTGAGGGGTAGACATCTCGCCAGTAAGGCGCTCGGCCGTTTCGACCATCGCGGTTGCCGCGGTGTATGCCGCGTAGTCCTCGATGATCTCTTTGCCGTAAGCACCGATTGACTCGGCTTGGGTTACAGTGTCGAGGTTCTTGCCCTCGTAAAACTGAATATCGGCAACCATAAATGGCTCGAGCCGCGACCCGAACTTCGAGGCGGTTCTGCGAACGCCTTTGGCCACCGCACGCACCTGGCCGTGATAGCGAGTCAAAACCGTGATGATGCGGTCGGCCTCACCCAGCTTGTGGGTGCGAAGAATCACCGCTTCGTCTCGATAGGTAGGCACGTCACCATTCTCGCTGACCAATTGGCAAAGTCGGGTCAGGTGCCCAGTTAGCATTGTCAGCGTGAGCAAGCTCTATTTCAGACACGGCGCCATGAACAGTGGCAAGTCGACCGCCCTTCTGCAGGCGGCACACAACTACGAAGAGCGCGATCAACTGGTTCTGCTGGCTAAGCCGGCAGTTGACACCAAGGGCAACAGCACAATTGTGTCGCGATTGGGCGTTTCACGAGAGATTGATTTTCTAGTTACTCCCAACCAAAACCTCAGAACTCTTTTCGCTGAACACCGAGCTAAATCGCTCGCAGAAAAAGGCAAAGACATCGCTTGCCTTCTCATCGACGAGTCGCAGTTTCTCACCGCCGACCAGGTGGATCAGGCGCTGCAGATTGCGGTTCTAGACGGGGTTCCGGTTTTGGCTTACGGAATTCGCACAGACTTCTTAACTCACGGATTTCCGGGCAGCATTCGACTTCTTGAGATTGCGCACAGCCTCGAAGAGTTAAAAACCATCTGCCGCTGCGGTCGCAAGGCGATGTTCAATGGGCGAAAAGTTGATGGCAAATTTATCTTCGACGGCGAACAGGTTGCCATCGACGGAGTCGACGTCACTTATGAATCGCTCTGCCCCGTTTGCTACTTCGCAGAACTCGGCATCAAATAACCGCTAGCGAATTGCGCGGTTAACGCCAGAGATGATCGCCTTCAGGGATGCCGTCGCGATATCGCCATCGATTCCAACACCCCAGAGAGTTTTTGAGTCGATGGTTAACTCAACATAGGCGGCGGCCTGCGCATCTGAGCTCGCACTAAGGGTGTGTTCGACGTAATCGAGAAGAGCTGCGTTTACGCCCTGCTTAGCGAGAACATTTAGAAAAGCAGAGACGGGGCCGTTTCCGGTTCCATTCAACTCAACCTCGTTAGCACCATCGCGCAAAACCACATCAATGTTGACCACGCCATCCATGTCGCTCTGAGTTCTAAGCTTCTTCAATTCGAAGCGACCCCACTTGCGAGAAGACTCGACTGCCGGCAGGTATTCGTCGTTGAAGATGTCCCAAAGTTTTTCGCTCGAGATCTCTCCTCCGCTGGCGTCTGTCTCGTTTTGCACGACTCGAGAGAACTCAATCTGCAGCTTGCGCGGTAGGTCGAGGTTGTGGTCTGACTTGAGAAGATACGCCACGCCGCCCTTGCCCGACTGCGAGTTGACACGGATAACGGCCTCGTAGGAGCGGCCGACATCCTTGGGATCGATTGGAAGGTATGGAACCGCCCAAACCAGGTCGTCGACGTGCACCCCCTTGGCGTCGGCCTCTTTCTGCATGAGCTCGAAGCCCTTTTTGATGGCGTCTTGGTGCGAGCCACTGAAGGCCGTGTAGACCAAATCACCGCCGTATGGACTGCGCTCGTGCACCGGCAACTGGTTGCAATACTCAACGGTGCGTTTGATTTCGTCGAGATTGCTGAAGTCGATGTGCGGGTCAATTCCCTGGCTAAACAGGTTGAGCCCGAGTGTTACTAAATCTACGTTTCCGGTGCGTTCACCGTTGCCGAAGAGGCAGCCTTCTATGCGGTCTGCACCCGCCATGTAGCCGAGCTCGGCGGCGGCCACGGCTGTTCCACGGTCATTGTGCGGGTGAAGCGACAGCAGAATGCTTTCGCGACGAGCTAGGTTGCGACTCATCCATTCAATCGAGTCGGCGTAAACGTTCGGTGTTGACATCTCGACCGTTGCCGGAAGGTTGATCACCATTTTGTGATCTGGTGTCGGCTCGAGTTCTTCTATGACGGCATTGCAAACTTCGAGTGCATACTCAAGTTCTGTGCCGGTGTAAGACTCTGGCGAATACTCATAGTAAATCTTGGTTCCCGGCAGCGTTGCTTCGAGCGATTTGCACTTTCTTGCCCCGTTAAGCGCGATATCGAGAATACCCTGCTTGTCTTGGTTGAAAACCACACGGCGTTGAAGAACCGACGTCGAGTTATAGAAGTGAACAATCGCCTGCTTTGCCCCGCGCAAAGATTCGTAGGTGCGTTCAATCAGTTCGTTGCGAGCTTGGGTTAGCACCTGAATTGTGACGTCTTCGGGAATGTGCTTGTCTTCGATTAGAAGTCGCACGAAATCGAAATCTGTCTGACTCGCCGAAGGAAATCCGACTTCGATCTCTTTGTAGCCCATCTTGACGAGCAGTTGAAACATCTTTAGCTTGCGCTCTGGACTCATCGGATCGATTAGTGCCTGGTTGCCGTCGCGCAGGTCAACCGCGCACCAGCGAGGTGCTTCGGTGATTCGTTTCGCCGGCCAGGTGCGATCTTCGAGGTCAACCGAGATTTGTTCGTGAAATGGTTGGTACTTCGAAATCGGCATTCCAGATGCCTTTTGGGTGTTCTTCATGTTGTCTCCTGAGCGCCTTGGCGCGGATTCTGGTTAGTCGGGATGGCGAAATCTCCGCGACGAGGAAGACCTGGTTAGGCCCCGTCGCGGCCACTAAGCAGAACTAGACCGATGAACATTCTTTTAGAGTAGCCGAGCAGCCAAGCGCGAGCAACTAAAAACCCAAGCGTCCGAGCTGTTTAGGGTCGCGTTGCCAATCAGGAGCAACCTTCACACGAATCGAAAGAAAAACGCGTTGACCAAGCAGCTTCTCTATTTCAAGACGTGCCCTTCGACCGACATCGCTTAGTCGAGAACCCTTGTGGCCGATGATGATCGACTTCTGGCTGTCGCGCTCGACCCATACATTCACGTGCACATCCATGAGATCTTTGCCCTCGCGCTGGTTCATTTCATCCATGGTTACGGCAAGCGAGTGCGGCAGTTCATCTCGCACGCCCTCGAGCGCCGCCTCACGAACTAATTCGCAGATTCTAGACTCGATGGTCTCATCGGTAACCGCTTCGTCTGGGTAGAGCTGCTCAGAAATCGGCAATTCACTGATCAGCAGGTTTGCGAGTTCTTCGAGCTGGTCGGCGGCAACTGCCGAGACCGGAATAATTGCCGACCACTCGCGAAGTGCCTGAACCGCTAGAAGTTGCTCGGCGAGTTGCTTCTTCGAAACCAATTCGCTCTTGGTCACGATTGCGATCAACTTAGCCCTGCGGTAGTTGCTCAATTGCTCGTTGATGAAGGTATCGCCAACGCCGATTCGCTCATTGGCCGGAATGCAAAAACCGATTACATCTACGTCCCCGAGTGTGCTTTCGACCAGATCGTTCAAACGCTGGCCAAGCAAAGTTCTCGGCCTGTGCAGCCCAGGTGTGTCGACGATGATAATTTGTCCGTGTTCGCGATGCACTATTCCACGGATGGCACGGCGCGTGGTCTGCGGTTTGGAGCTGGTGATTGCAACCTTCTGGCCAACCATCGCGTTGGTAAGAGTTGACTTGCCTACGTTCGGTCGACCGACAAAAGAAACAAAACCCGAGCGGTAGTTATTTGTCATTCTCGTCGACCTCGAAGGCAGCCTGGGCGTCGGCGAGGTTTTGATCGCGCTGAACCACAACAGAAACCAACCGCTTGCGTCGGCCCTCGATTCGGTCTGCCTTGAATTTGAGGCCAGAGAAAGTGATCTCATCGTCGCGCATAGGAAGACGGCCGAGCTCTTTGGCGAGCAAACCACCAACACTGTCGACATCTTCGTCGTCGAGCTCGATTTCGAACAGTTCACCGAGGTCGATAAGCGAGTAGCGCGCTGCAACGCGATATCCACCATCGTCGAGTTCAACCAGGTCTTCTTCGCCCTCGTCGTATTCGTCAGCGATCTCGCCGACCAGTTCTTCGATTACATCTTCAAGCGTCACGAGACCTGCGACACCACCGTACTCATCGATAACAATTGCGATGTGGGTTGCGTTGCTCTGCATCTGCTGAAGCAAGTCTTCGACCGCGAGCGACTCAGGCGTAAAGACGACCTTTCGAGCGACTTCAGACACCAAGCGCTTGCCCGTCTTCTTGTCACCCTCGTGAAGAATGCGGGCTAGGTCTTTCAGGTAGAGAATTCCCGTGACCTCATCAACCGTCTTTCCGACAATCGGAAGTCGCGAGAAGCCACTCTTCAAGAAGAACTCCATTGCCGCCGTGAGTGTCGAATCGTCTCGAATTGTCGCCATGTCAACGCGCGGAACCATGATTTCTCTCACGATGGTCTCGCCGAACTCTTCAACCGAGTCGATGAGGTCTTGCTCGAACTCTTCTGGCTCTTCTTCTTTCGGCAGCGAAAGCGGGGTGAACATCAGGTGCAGAGAATTCACTAGCCCAGAGAGCCTCTTGGCAAGAGCGGTTCCAAGTCGATCGTGACCATAACGTTTCGCGGCCAACTGAGTCGTGATCAGCAGAGCGAGCATTAGAGCTACCGAGATGATCGCAGTTAGCCACCACTCGTAGCCGAGTGGCACTAATCCCTGTCCGATTGTCACACCGAAGATTCCGGTAAGCGTCATTCTTGCAAAGCTGACGGTTTCGGCCTTGTGCACGTCTTCCTCGGATGCCTCCAGGGCGGCTTTCACTATCGCGGCGACAAAAGTCATCACAGCCAGCAGAACCGAAATCCAAAACGCTACGAGCAACAAGTTAGTTCACCTTTTCTTTTGCATAAAACGTTTCGAGAATGTCTTTCTGGGTGCCAAACATTTCACGCTCTTCATCTGGCTCTGCGTGGTCGTAACCAAGCAAATGCAAGATTCCATGGGTCACCAACAGCAAGACCTCGTTGATGAGTTCGTGGCCGGCGTCTTGGGCCTGCTTCACCGCATAGGCAGGACATACCACGATGTCGCCGAGCAAACCTGGCTGAGTTAGCTCGCCCTCGGCTCCTGGCCTAAGCTCGTCCATTGGAAAACTCAGAACGTCGGTCGGGCCAGGTTCATCCATCCACTGCACGTGCAATTCGGCCATTGGCTCTTCGTCGATTAATTGAATTGCGAGCTCTGCTGCCGGATGCACTCTCATTTTGTCTAGCGCGTGTTCGGCCAGTCGAAGAATTCGACTGTGATCGAGTTCGAAAGACGTCTCGTTGTTTATCTCGATGCTCACTTGCGCGCCTTGCCCTCTTCGAACTTTGAGTAGGCGTCGATGATCTTTGCCACGAGAGAGTGACGAACGACGTCATCTGAGGTCAAGAAACTAACCGACATGTCGTCAACATCACCAAGAACATCGAGTGCCGTGCGCAGTCCAGATGTTCCATTTGGAAGGTCTATCTGGGTTACGTCACCCGTGACCACCATTTTCGAGTTGAAGCCGAGCCTGGTTAAAAACATTTTCATTTGTTCTGGCGTGGTGTTTTGAGCCTCATCGAGAATTATGAACGCGTCATTGAGCGTTCTGCCGCGCATGTAGGCAAGCGGCGCGACCTCGATGGTGCCGCTGGCCAAAAGCTTTGGAACCGACTCTGGGTCGAGCATTTCGTGCAGAGCATCAAAGAGCGGCCGCAAATAGGGGTCGATCTTGTCGTTCAAGGTTCCCGGAAGAAAACCAAGGCGCTCGCCCGCCTCTACCGCGGGGCGAGTCAAAATGATTCGACTCACTTCTTTTCGCTGAAGGGCTTGAACTGCCTTGGCCATGGCCAAGTAGGTTTTTCCGGTTCCGGCGGGGCCGACGCCAAACACAATCGTGTTCTGATCAATCGAATCAACATAGAGCTTCTGGCCGAGAGTTTTTGGTCGAATGCTTTTTCCTCGAGAAGAGAGAATGCTCTGACTCAAAACGTCGGTTGGCCTGAGGTTTGCCTCGTCGATTATCTTTGCCGAGCGGGTAACGTCTTGTGGCGCAAGCTGCTGACCGTCAGAGATCAGCAAAATCATTTCTTCAATCAGGTTCTTGGCACGCTCAACATCGGCGGTTGGTCCGCTAAAGGTGAGCTTGTTTCCTCTTGCCAGAACCTCAACCTTCGGAAAGGCGTTTTCTAGCGTTTTGAGCAGTTTGTCGTCGGTGCCGAGCAGGCTCAGCATAGAAACCTGAGTCACGTCGATTTGAACTCTTGAATTGTCGGCGGCCACGCGTTTAGTCATCAACCTTCGGAGACTTGCTGGTTATGTGCCCGTGAACGTGAAACACGCTTTGTCCGGCCTCGACGCCCGTGTTAAACGTGAAACGGTGCGAACCCTGTGTCAACTTCTGCGCAACCTCAGCGCCGAGTCTCATAACATCCTGCATCTCGACCGGATTCGACAGCGCTAGCTCTGTGACGTTCTCTTTGTGCACCCTTGGAACAATGAGCACGTGGACTGGTTGCTGTGGCGAGATGTCGTTGAACGCGATTGCGTGTTCAGACTCCGCAACGAGTTTTGCCGGAATTTCTCCGGAGATGATCTTGCAAAAAATGCAATTCTCAGTGGTCAATTTGCCTCCAAGCAAAGTTTACTTTCGTCAACTCAGTCGAATCGACCTAAGGCAGCTTGAATGACTGAAATTGCAGCAACTCCGGCAGTTGAAGTGCGCAGAATCGAGTCGCCAAGACTCACCCGAATCGCGCCGGCGGCTTCAAACAGCGAAAGTTCTGAATCGTCGATGCCACCCTCTGGCCCAACAATCACGGCGATTTTTGAGCCATACGACTTTTGCGAGGCTAGCCCTTGGCTTGCAGTCGGGTCTAGAACCAAGACCTGGTCGAATTCGACGAATGACTTGCTCAAGGCGGCGCTGTCGGTCAATTGTTCAACCAGCGGATGCCAAACCCGAAGCGATTGCTTGGCGGCTTCATCGCAGATTACCTGCCACCGCACTTGACCCTTCGCGGCCTTGGCGGCATCCCAGCGTGAAATTGAGCGCTCGGCCTGCCATGGAATCACCCGCATTGCACCCAATTCGGTTGCAGCCTGAATCGCCAGTTCGTCGCGGTCTCCTTTGGCAAGAGCCTGAACGATAGTTATCTCGGTGCCCGGTGGCTGCTCTTGGGTGACCGTCGCGACCTTAACCATCAGCGACTTTGCTTTAATTTCAGAAACAAAACCGTGTACTCGCAAACCGCGACCGTCGGTTAGCTGAATTGCTTCGTCAACGCGCATGCGGCGCACCGAGATTGCGTGTTTGGCTTCTTCTGCGTCAAGCTCAACAAGCGAACCAACAGTTGGCGTGACTGAAAACTTTTTCTTGAAAAGTGGCTCGACCATTAGCGGTTCTTGCGCCTCGAGAAGTGCCCTTGGGTGTGTTTGACCAGTTTGATTTCTTCTGACTTTCTGAGGTCTGCAATTTGCCTAAACAACTCTTTTAACTTCTGATCAGCCTTTTTTGGAGTGACCAATTGAATTGTGACGAATAGGTCACCGCGACCAGAGCCGCGAAGATGAGTTACTCCCAAATTCTTCAAGTGAATCTGATCACCGCTTTGAACACCGGCCTCAATCTGAACTTCGACTTCGCCATCGAAGGTTTCAATCTTGGCTCGGTTTCCTAAAACAGCATCGTGCAGTGGAACCTCGAGAGTGCAGTGCAGGTCGTCGCCGTTGCGCGAGTAAATGTCGTGAGCGCGAACAGCTACATCGACGTAAATGTCGCCCTGCGGGCCACCGGCGAAGCCGACCTCACCCTGACCCGAAAGCTGCAACCGCAAGCCGTCTTCAACACCGGCGGGAATGTTTAGGTCTAGGGTGCGCCTTGCTCGCACGCGACCCTGGCCGCGGCAGCCATCGCACTTGTCGGCAATAACCTGACCAAAACCATTACACGCACCACAGGGCTGAGAGGTCATCACGTTTCCGAGAAGCGAACGAACCTGTCGCTGAATCGAACCCGAGCCTCGACAGATATCGCAGACGCTCGGCGAAGTGCCGGGTCTGCAGCAGCTACCACTGCACGTCTCACACAAGACCGCAGTATCGATTTCAATTGACTTTGGTGCACCAAAAACAACCTCGTCGAGCGTCATGTCAACACGGATGAGCGCATCCTGCCCACGCTCTGAGCGGGTTCTGGGGCCTCGAGCCTGCCCACCGCCGAAGAAT
>CAZSRJ010000002.1:11458-17137 GCA_964609235.1 uncultured Rhodoluna sp. | reverse complement strand
CGTGAGCAGATCCTTGCGACTTTCATCAAGCCTCTAAAGGCAGATGCAAAGACCATGGACACCCAGTTCGGATTCACCGGTAGCCCAACTCACGAGTTCATCACCAAGAGCTCAGGCGTTTCGCTATACACAACTGGAACCCAGGAAGAGCGCACCGCAAAGGCACTTGCCCTAGTGAAGAAGCACTTCCCAGCAGCATCTGCAACTAACTCAGTTGCTGATGTGAAGTTGTGGTTCGCAAACACCTCTGGTCTACGCGTCAGCACATCACAGCTAATCAAGGCAGAAGCTAAGAAGGCTGGATTCAACGTTGACAACACCGGTGTTTCGGACTTCCCGAACAAGATGAAGAGCTCAGAATACGACGCAACTTTGTTCGCGTTCGTTCTAACCAGCATCAGCCAGTCTGCTGCAACCGCGGTCTACAAGACCGATGGTGGTAACAACAGCTGGGGTTGGGGAACTCCTGAGCTCGACAAGATCCTCTCGGGTCTACAGAGCAACTACCTAACGACTGCACAGGTTAACGCCGAGCGTCTAAAGGCAGACAAGATCATCATCGCTAACGCGTATGGTCTACCTCTATATCAGAACGTATCTATCACAGCTTGGTCAAAGGCGCTAAAGGGTGTAAAGCCTGCTCCGCTTAGCCCAACCACTGTATGGAACTACTGGGAGTGGCGCTACTAAGGTCTAAACACCCTTAGTAGACCGAAGGGGGCGTCCGAGAAATCGGATGCCCCCTTTTTCTAGTTTTTGGATGTCTGATTCTTTAACTTCATCTAAACTTTTCTAGGTTCACGAAAATGACCACGAGTTCTAGTGCGGCACTGCTGCCGCGGCAAGGTTGACATTTTGTTTGCTTACTTAACCAGACGTTTTAGCATGATGCTTCTCATCATTTTCGGTGCGAGTTTCATCGCCTACAACCTGCAGGCCATTTCTTCTGATCCGACAGCGGGTCTTGCCGAGAGCACAGAAGAGAACAAAGACTACCTAATGGCGAACTTGGTTCGTAAGTTGAACCTGGATGTTCCGCCACCGCTTAGATACTTCATCTGGTTCAGGGGAGTTCTGGCGGGTCTTTGGGGGCAATTTGATCTCGGCGAGACACGTCAGGGTTTTTCGGTTATTGATGCAATCGGTCTAGCAATTCCAGTTACATTCCGTTTGGTAATCGCTGCAACAATTTTGGCAATTGTGCTCGGTATCACCATTGGTATGGTTACCGCAATTCGCCAGTACAGCCGCTTCGACTACGTAATGACCTTCATTTCGTTCTTGCTTTTCTCTCTTCCAATTTTCTGGGTAGCAGTTTTGCTAAAGGAGTACATGGCAATTGGCTTCAACGACTTCTTGGCAGCTCCCGAGATTCCATTAGGTTTCTTGATTCCATTTAGCCTTGTCGCCGGTTTGATCATGGCTGGAATCATGGCGGGCAACCGTCGTCGTTTCTGGATGGTGTTCATCGGTGTCTCGATTGGTTTCGGAGCTCTTCTTCAGTATCTGAGCGTCACCTCGTGGTTCATCAACCCTGGAATCGGAATCATCGGTGTGGGTGTCTTCGCCTTTGCTTTTGCAGCCTTGGTGACCCACATCTCAACCGGCCTTGACAACAGGCCATCGCTGATTACGGCTCTAGCTTCGGCCACAATCGTGACAGCATCCTACTTTCCGCTTCAAGGCCTTCTCAATGAAGAAGCCAGTTTCTTGACCGTGCTGGCAGTATTCGCGTTGACTATCGGTCTGTCGGCGCTGGTTGGTTACTTTGTTGCCAACATCGACCGTCGAGTGAACATTCGCACTGGAATCATCACGGCATTGCTAGCTACTTTGCCAATGATTCTTGACCGGTTCATGCAGGAGTTCAACGGCTACATGAACTCTGACGCCATCTACCAGCGACCTGTTCCGACCCTCGGTCAAGGCAACGATTTGCTTACCGAAGAGCAGAAGGCGAACTTCTGGATCAGCGGTCTCGACAGCATCATGCACTTGATTTTGCCGACCGTTGCGCTAACCCTCATCTCTTTCGCCGGGTATGTGCGATTCTCGCGAGGCAGCTTGCTCGAAGTCTTGAACATGGATTACATTCGCACAGCTCGAGCCAAGGGTCTGAATGAGCGCACAGTCATCGTGCGTCACGGCATGAGAAACGCAATGCTTCCACTAACCACCATTCTTGTGAACGACTTCGCCGGTGTTATCGGTGGCGCAATTATCACCGAGAGCGTCTTTGCCTGGAAGGGCATGGGCTCGCTCTTCAACCAGGCGATCAACTCGTACGACCAGAACTTGTTCATGGGTGTGTTCATCATCGGTGCGACTCTAACGGTGACGGCAAACCTAGCGGCCGACCTATTGTTCGGTGTAGTAGACCCACGTATTCGAATCAGAAAGTAAAGGCATGTCAGCTGAACTAGAAAACAAGGAAAAAACCCTTGATAAGAACGAAAACGAGATTGCGCTACGCGAGACCGAGGGTCTAAGCCAGGGTCAGATCATCTTTAGGCGCTTCGTGCGTCACAAGGCAGCCATGACCTC
This sequence comes from uncultured Rhodoluna sp., assembly GCA_964609235.1. GTDB lineage: Bacteria > Actinomycetota > Actinomycetes > Actinomycetales > Microbacteriaceae > Rhodoluna. Next base: position 14,593 of record CAZSRJ010000002.1, on the reverse strand, counting down.
GCTGATTGTTCTCATCTTCATCATTTTGTTCTCATACACCGCCTCTGGAATTCACCTTGGCGACAGCAACAACAAAATCACGGTTCAGGGCTGGTGGCCTTACCAGATCGACCAGATTGACCCAGAGGGTGCGGTTGCGAGCATGTGTGCAAACGGTATTCCGGGTTGCCCCACTCTCGATCTGATTCCTGAGTTCATCGATGGAACCGGCATGCAGATTGGTGCCCACCCACTCGGAATGGACACCGTAGGAACCGACTACTTTGCCCTTGTGGTTCGCGGTGCAGAGCAGTCAATCATGGTGATGCTCATCGTGGGTCTTCTTGGAGTGGCTATCGGTACCGTTATTGGTGCAATTGCCGGCTTCTACGGAGGCATCGTTGACGCCATTTTGATGCGCATTACCGACATGTTCCTCGTTATGCCAACGCTGGTCATTGGGGCGGTGATCGGCTTCAGGTTCGGAAACCTGGGGGTGGTGCCGCTTGCAATCATGCTGGGCTTGTTTGCCTGGATGGGTCTCGCCCGATTCGTGCGAACCGAATTCTTATCGCTTCGCGAGCGAGAGTTCGTCGACGCAGCTCGTGTAGCCGGAGCCTCGAACAGGCGAATCATTTTCAAGCACATTCTGCCTAACGCCGTCGGTGTCATTATCGTTGCCGGCACCCTGCTGATGTCTGGTGCAATCTTGACCGAATCAGCACTGAGCTTCTTGGGCTTCGGTGTGCGAGCACCTGACGTTTCGCTCGGCCTATTGATCAGCCGTTATCAAGACGTGTTTACCGTTGCGCCATGGTTGTTCTGGTGGCCAGGTATCTTCATCATCGCAATCGCTCTCTGCGTCAACTTCATTGGAGACGGTTTGCGTGATGCTTTCGACCCACGTCAGAAGCGACGCATCAGCTTGAAAGAGCGCATGCAGGCACGCGAGTTGAAGTCAAACTCAGCACCGAAGGCAAAGGCCTAATGCAAACCTTTGAGACGTTCACGGATGAGCGCAGCGGCGATGCCGCTGTCGCTGCCGAGGCTCGCGCTCGCGGTGGTGTATTCGTTGGTGATTCTCTCGCTGCTCTTGATGAAGTTGAACTTATAGATGCGGGTGCTTTCGCTGATCCAGCGTTGCTTTCCGTTTGCGGGTGCAACCCAGACTCGCGTCTTTTTGCCGTTGTGGTTTATGCGAAGCGACCACTTGGTGTCGAGGTCTTCGATGTCTTTGTAGGCGATGGTCACTTTGCTGATCGGGTTTACAACGACGAGATGGTCATCGTTAAACACCAACTTGGGTCTAATCCAAATCAAAAAAGCTGCGATAACTGCGAAAGCGCCGATGGCGAATTCGATCCAGTTGATGGAGTTCTCTACGGGAAAGAAAACCACTTGGGCCAAATAGAGGCCAACGAGCAAGATGGCAACTGTGGCCCAGGCGAAGTTTCCCTTGGGTCTGAAGACATTCTCTTTATTCATGCATCAATCATCGCAGGCAATCCTGCGGTTCAAGAAGGAAAGTAAAAGATGACTGAACCAGTACTGAAGGTCTCTAACTACAACGTCGACTTTTGGGTCGATGGCGTGTGGTACCCAGCGGCGATTGACATGAACTACGAGGTTTACCCAGGCAAGACCCTAGCCATCGTTGGTGAGTCGGGCTCGGGCAAGTCGTCTTCGTCGATGGGTCTTATGGGGCTTTTGGCCTCGAACGCTCGTGTCACCGGAACCGTTGAGGTTAAGGGCGTCGACATGCTCTCGGCCAACCCGACAACGGTTCGTCGCTTTCGCGGCAAAGAAGTGGCCTACATCTTTCAGGAGCCGATGACCGCTCTGAACCCGGTTTACACAATCGGCTTTCAGATCGTTGAGACTCTTCGCCTGCACCTCGGCATGGGTCCGGTAAGCGCCAAGAAGCGTTCTATCGAGCTTCTCGAGATGGTCGACATTCCTGAGCCAGCAAAGTCTTTCGACAAGTACCCACACCAGCTCTCGGGTGGTCAGAAGCAGCGCGCCATGATCGCCATCGCGCTTGCCTGTGACCCTGCGCTGCTAATCGCCGATGAGCCGACCACCGCCCTAGACGTAACCGTTCAGGCCGAGATTCTCGACCTAATGCGCGACCTTCGCCACAAGCTCAACTCGGGCATTCTGCTAATCACCCACGACATGGGTGTTGTTGCAGACATGGCAGACGAGATTTTGGTTATGAAAGATGGCTACACGGTTGAGCACAACACTGCCGACCACATTTTCAATCGCCCTTCACACCCATACACCCAGCAGCTTCTGGCAGCTGTGCCGAAGCTTGGTTCTGTGGCCGTTCGTGAACTCAAGTTCGAAGGCAACGCGAAGCCTGAGCCTGTGTTGAAGTTGCAGAACGTTGACATCGAGTACCCGAAGCGCGGACGCATCCCAGCTTTCAAAGCCGTTCAAGACTTCAGCCTTGAGATCTACCCTGGCGAGATTGTCGGTCTCGTGGGTGAGTCGGGTTCTGGAAAGACCACTGTTGGTCGTGCGTCAATCGGATTGCTACCGATCAAGTCGGGTGTAATCAGCGTTGCCGGAAACGACATCAGTAACGGAAACACCAAGAAACTAAGCCAGATTCGACGTCACACCGGAATCGTGTTTCAAGACCCTGCTTCGTCGCTGAACCCACGTCTTCCGATTGGCGAGAGCATCGGTGAGCCGATTTTGCTTTCTGGCACGGCTAAGGGCGACGACCTCAACCACATGGTTGAAGAGCTGCTCGACTCGGTTGAACTGCCAAGAAGCTACAGAAACCGCTACCCGCACGAGCTTTCGGGTGGTCAGCGTCAGCGCGTGGGTATCGCACGTGCACTCGCGCTTACCCCTGACCTTCTGATCGCCGATGAGCCAACCTCGGCTCTCGATGTTTCGGTGCAGGCTCGTTTTCTAGATCTGCTTCAGAACCTTCAGCAGGAGTTGAAGTTTGCCTGTCTATTCATCACGCACGACCTCGGTGTTGTCGACATCTTGTCACACCGCATCGCCGTGATGCAGAATGGCCGCCTTGTAGAAGAGGGTCTGCGCGACCAGATTCTCAAGACTCCTCGCGACCCATACACTCAGCGACTTATCGCTGCCGTGCCGGTTCCAGACCCTGCAGAGCAAAAGAAGCGCCGC
>CAZSRJ010000002.1:0-11448 GCA_964609235.1 uncultured Rhodoluna sp. | reverse complement strand
TCTCATTTTTGTGCTCGCCGCACTCATGTTGACTCCGACGCTCGTTGCATGCTCGCCGAGCGCTCTTCAGTCGGGGTCTGTTCTAAACATCGGTCTTACCGATGACTTCAACTCTTTGAATGCCGACAACGTCACGGGCGAGGCATCGATCGTCGTGAATGAAGAGATTTCAAAACTAACGAATGCCAGCTTCTTTTACACCGATGGCAATGGCGAGCTTGTCGCAAACGAAAACTTTGGTTCGGTAGAGGTTGTCAACGAGAGTCCGCTGCGCGTGCGTTACTCGCTCACGGGCAAGGCAAAGTGGAGCGACGGCGTGGCTGTTTCGGCACGCGATTTAATGCTTTCTTGGCTGGCCGCTAGAAACCCTGCTGACGCTGGCTTTAACACTGTTAGGGCCGGCTCAGGGCTTCGTTTCACCACTTCTGTGCCAGTTGTTTCGGCCGACGGCAAGGCCATCGAAGTTACCTACGATCGCGCTGTCGCCGATTGGCAGACGGCGATCACGATCACAGCCGCCTCTCACTTGGTTGCTCAGCAGGCTTTTGGCGCAGACAACCTTGAGTCTGCCTGGGCTCGATTCGACGAGGCAATTGCCAGCGCAAGCGTGGCCGATCAGGGTTTGCTCAGCGCTCAGTATGCGCAGTTGTACCTTGCTCGCGGCTCTCTGCTCGAGGTTGCGAAAGTTGGGGCCGGGCCATACCTGGTCAAAGAGTTTCAACCCGGCCAGCTCTTGAGCCTGAAGGTGAACCCAGAGTTTGCATGGGGGCCGGAGCCAAAGATTGAAACCCTGAACATAAAGTTCTTCTCTGACTCCACTGCAATTCTCTCTGCACTTCAAACAGGTCAGGTAGACATCGCAGCACCTCAAGAGTCGGGAATTGCTAGCAACGCAGATTTGATCAGCCTGGCAAAAGTAGCTGGTGCGAGATTCGAGTTTGCCACTAGCACTTCTATCGAAGCCGTCTTATTGAATTTTGCAGAGGGCAGTGTTTTCAGCGATGCCACCTCATCAAACGCGGCCAGCCTGAGGGAGGCTTTTCTCAAGCTAATTCCAAGGGCAAAGATTCTTACAGCGCTAAGTTCAGACAACCCCGTGATAGAGGCGAGGTCTTGGATTTATTCGAATTCATCTAACTACTACGCGCCTTTCATTCAATCGAATGGATCGCAGGATTATCTGGTGCAAGACGCTGAGCGTGCGCAAGAGTTGGTAGAGAAGTCAGATGCACAAACCCCAATTGACATTAGAGTGCTTTTTGACGCTAACAATCCAAGGGCCAAAAAAGAATGGCAACTGCTGGGCGAATATGCAAGCTTGGCAGGTTTCAACCTGATTGACGTTTCGAGCAAAGAACCTAGAACCGTGTTTACAACCGGGGCTTTTGACGTGTTCATCACAACCGTCAAGCTCGCTGCAGAGCTCAATGGCGACCCATACTGGTTCACCGGAAACTCGGTTGGTAAATTCACGAGCGCCAAAATCGACTCGCTGCTGGCTAAATATGCCGCCGAGTCAAAGCCGCTCGACCAGATCTCGGTCTTGAAAGACATCGACGCCGAGCTCTATGCATCAAAGTTTGGGTTGCCGCTCTACCAGGTGCCTTCGCTATTGGTTTACGGTGAGAGGCTGGCATCCGTGATTAAAGCGCCATATGGGGCAAGTGCAACCTACGGCTACTGGAACTGGTCAATCACACAGAACTAAAGGCATCATCGCAAATTCGGTGCCCAGCGGTTAGACTTGAAGCATCGAGGGCGTTCGCCCAAAATCACAAATCTGGCACTTTTCGCTGTGCCAAGACTTGTCTGAATACAAGGACTTAATCATGGCTCTGGCCTCAAGAGATGACCTGCGCAACGTAGCAATCGTTGCCCACGTAGACCACGGAAAGACCACCCTGGTCGATGCAATGCTTCGCCAGACCGGCTCGTTCAGCGACCACGCCAACATGGGCGAGCGCATCATGGATTCGGGTGACCTCGAGCGCGAAAAGGGCATCACGATTCTCGCGAAGAACACCGCAATCGCCTACAAGGGCAAGAACTCGCTTCGTTTTGCGCAAGGCCCTCGAGTCAAACCTTCCGGTTATCTTGCTGGTAAACAAGACAGACCGCCCGGATGCCCGCATCGACGAGGTGGTCGAAGAGACTCACGACCTGCTTCTCGGGCTCGCCAGCGACATTCACGAAGATGTTCCCGAGCTAGATGTTGACGCAATTCTCGACCTGCCGGTTATCTATGCATCTGGTCGCGCTGGCCGCGCTTCGATGAACAAGCCTGCCGATGGCACCTTGCCAGACAACGAAGACCTAGAGCCGCTTTTCGAAGCAATCATGAAGTACATTCCGGCTCCGAAGTATGACGACGAGCACCCGCTGCAGGCGCACGTAACCAACCTCGACGCATCACCGTTCTTGGGCCGCTTGGCGCTCTTGAGGATCTTCAACGGCAAACTCAAAAAGGGCCAGCAGGTTGCCTGGGTTCGCCACGACGGCACTACCCAGAACGTGAAGATTACAGAGCTCTTGAAGACCAAAGCGCTTGAGCGCTTTCCGACCGATGAGGCTAACCCTGGTGACATCGTTGCCGTTGCTGGCATCGAAGACATCACAATCGGCGAGACCCTTGCCGACCCGAACGATGTTCGACCTCTGCCGCTAATCAAGATTGATGACCCTGCGATTTCGATGACTGTCGGAATCAACACGTCACCGATGGCCGGCCGCGTTAAAGGCGCGAAGGTCACCGCACGTTTGGTGAAAGACCGCCTCGACAAAGAGCTAGTCGGAAACGTTTCGCTTAAAGTTCTACCCACCGAGCGTCCTGACGCCTGGGAAGTTCAGGGCCGCGGCGAATTGGCTCTCGCAATTCTGGTCGAGCAGATGCGCCGTGAGGGTTACGAGCTAACCGTTGGTAAGCCACAGGTAGTTACAAAGAAGGTCGATGGCAAGCTTCACGAGCCAGTCGAAGACCTAACCATCGACGTTCCAGAAGAGTTCTTGGGTGCAATCACGCAACTCATGGCTTCACGCAAGGGAAGAATGACCAACATGGTAACCACAGCACCGGCTGGGTTCGCATGGAGTTCAGGGTTCCGAGCCGTGGCTTGATTGGATTTAGAACAGAGTTCTTGACCACAACAAAGGGCACCGGAATCGCAAACGCACTTTCTGCCGGCTACGAGGCTTGGGCTGGCGAGATCGTTACGCGTCAAAACGGTTCGATGGTTGCCGATCGCGCCGGAGTTGCAACTCCGTTTGCGATGATTGCTCTGCAGGAGCGCGGCTCGTTCTTCGTTGAGCCAACATCTGAGGTCTACGCCGGAATGGTGGTTGGCGAAAACTCTCGCGCAGACGACATGGAAGTCAACATCACCAAAGAGAAGAAGCTCACAAACATGCGTGCTGCTTCGAGCGATGAATTCCAAGCCCTAACTCCACCTAAGAAGCTTTCGCTCGAAGAGTGTCTTGAATTCGCCCGCGAAGACGAGTGTGTGGAGGTAACCCCTGAAGCCACCCGAATTCGCAAGGTTGAGCTTGACCCGAATCTGCGCGCTCGCGCTGCTTCGGCTCGCAAGCGCGCCAGCGAATAGCCGCATCCTGGGGCAAACTGAGCCCTCGGGGCTCGAGTTAGCGAAACAGCCACCCAGACGCTTAAAGTAGTCATGTGCCTAAGCAAACTTTCAATGCCAAGCGTCTTCTTGTAGTTCACGCTCATCCAGACGACGAGAGCATCTTCACCGGCCACATAATCGCCGAGCGACTTGCGGCAGGTGCCGAGGTCTACGTGCTCACACTTACCCGCGGGGAGCGCGGAAAGGTAAAGCTCGAAGAACTGAAGGGCCTCGAAGGGCAACTTCGGGCCATGGGAGCTTTTCGCTCTGGTGAGCTAAGGGTTGCACTTTCAGAATTGCAAAAAGCCGGCTCGAAGCTTCACCACTCTTTTGCTGGCACCCGCGCATTCTTAGACAGCGGCATGCGAATCAACGGCATGGGTCGACCGACCAAGAAGAATCGCACCGACGAGATGGCGCTGGCCTCGGCTTCAACTGCCGTTATCGCAGAAGATATCGAACGGGTCATGAACGAGTTCAAACCCGACGCGATTCTGACCTACAACTCAAAGGGCGGCTATGGCCACCCGGATCACAAGATGGCTCATCACGCCACAGCGATGGCGATTCGTCACTATCGCCGTCAAAAAAGAAGGGCACCTCAGTTCTGGGTTCTCGCCGAGCCAAAAGAACGTTTCGACGTTGCAATTGGCGATGCAAAGACCGCAAAGTTCAAGCGCGCCGCACTCGAGGCCCACTCGAGTCAGGTTTCGATCTTTGCAGAGACCTATTCGATCGGCTCAACCGAGACTCGCTATGACGAGCCCGAGCGAATTCGCAAGGCAACACCGAGCCCGCTGGTTCACCTTCTGCCGCTACTCACTTTCTTCTGGGCGATTCCGCTCGGCATTTTGCTTGGCCTTTCTGGAACGCTTCTTCACTCGATCAAGACGACCGATACCTCAGAATTTCCGATTGGCTTGACCGTTGCCCTCACCATGGTTGCCAGCCTCGCGCTCGCCCTGCGCATCTTGCGCAACAGTCGCGGCGCGCTCTATTTGATGACGGCAAGTTTCTTGTCGACGGTTTATCTGCTCAGTCAAAGACAGCCGGGCGGCGAAGTCTTGATCGTCGCAAACCAGGTGGGTGACACCTGGGTCTACGGATCAATTGCAATCTGTGCGCTGATTATGCTGTTTCCGAAACTCAACCCGAGTTCTTGGCGGCGAAGCGCGTCGGGTCACCGTTAAACTAGCCAAGCTGGCCGAAGTGGCCGTTTCGCCCTAAAGGAGCAAAAGTGACTTATGTAATCGCTCTTCCATGCGTAGACGTGAAAGACAAGGCCTGCATCGATGAGTGCCCTGTTGACTGCATCTACGAGGGCGACCGCATGCTTTACATTCACCCGGATGAGTGCGTTGACTGTGGTGCCTGTGAGCCGGTTTGCCCGGTTGAAGCCATCTATTACGAGGATGACCTGCCATCGCAATGGGCCGACTACTACAAGGCCAATGTCGAATTCTTCAACACGGTAGGTTCTCCGGGTGGTGCTGCCAAGGTCGGCAAGATCGACGGCGACCACGAGGTTGTCTCGGTGTTGCCGCCGCAGGGCGAATAGGGCCGAGTTGTTCGATCGCCTGCCCGAGTATCCGTGGGAGCAGTTAAAGCCCTATTCGGCAAAGGCCGCTCTTCACGAGCGCGGGGCAGTAGATCTTTCGGTTGGTTCGCCGGTTGACCCAACCCCAGCGATAATTCAGGAAGCTCTGAACGCTTCATCAAACGCACCCGGCTATCCGTCAACCGGCGGTTCGCCTGAATTCAAGGCAGCGGTCGTCGAGTGGTTCGCAAGGCGCAGGGGTGTCGAAGGCTTATCTCCCGCACAGGTGATGCCAACAATTGGTTCTAAAGAGTTGATCTCTTGGTTGCCGCTAATGCTTGGTCTTGGACCTGGCGACGTTGTTGTTCAGCCCAAGGTTGCCTACACCGCTTATGTTGTCGGCGCGGCAATGTGCGGTGCCGAAATCGTTAGCGAAGACGACCCTGCTCTCTGGCCGGCTAACGCAAAACTGATTTGGATCAACTCGCCTGGCAACCCCGATGGGCGGGTGCTTTCGGTAGAGCAGATGAAAGCAGCAGTAGATCGTGCTCGCGAGCTTGGTGCGCTGCTAGCAAGCGACGAATGTTACGCCGAACTCGGCTGGGATGACTGGGCCTACAAGTTGATTCCGTCTGTGCTCGACCCTCGCGTTTGCGGCGGTTCGCATGAGGGAGTTCTCGCGGTTTATTCGCTCAGCAAACAATCAAACCTCGCCGGCTATCGTGCGGCTTTTGCCGTTGGAGAGGCGAGCCTGATCAAGGCTCTGGTGAATCTGCGCATGCACTCAGGTCTTAACAGCCCGGCGCCGATGCAGAGGGTCATGACGGTCGCGCTCGCGGATTACGAGCACGTGGCCGTTGCCCGAGAGCTCTACCGCGAGCGTCGCGAAGTTCTTCTCGCGGCGGTGCGCGAATATGGCTTCGAGTTGAGCGACAGCGAGGCCGGTCTCTACCTCTGGGCCACCCTCGGCGAAGATTGCTGGAAAACGGTAGATCGAATGGCTGACCTCGGAATCGTGGTTGTGCCGGGTGTTTTCTATGGCGAGTTCAGCACCAAGCACGTTCGCTTTTCGCTCACAGCAACCGATGCCGATATTGCCGAGGCTGCCAAGCGTTTGCGCGATGGCATAGGCTTAAGAAGCCTTTAGGCCCCAAGGAGAAGCATTGACCGAGCCAGTTTCAACCGACACCGCAACCATCAGCGTTGCTGGGGTAACCGCCGATTTTCCGATTGTGCCTGCCACCGACGGACATTCGGCCATCGACATCACCAAGCTCGGCTCGCTAACCGGCCTCAACACTCTTGACCACGGATTCGCCAACACCGCAGCAACCAGATCTGCAATCACCTACATCGATGGCGACAAGGGCATTCTTCGCTATCGCGGTTACCCAATTGAGCAGCTCGCAGCCAAGAAGAGCTTCACCGAAGTCGCCTACCTTCTCATCTACGGTGAACTACCGAGCAAGAGTGAAGTACAGAACTTCGAAGAAAAAATCAGTCGTCACACGCTGTTGCACGAAGACCTGAAGAACCTGTTTCACGCGATGCCGGTGAATGCTCACCCGATGTCAGTTTTGTCTGCAGGAGTTTCGGCGCTATCGACTTTCTACCAAGACTCGCTTAACCCGCACGATGAAGAGCAGGTCGAACTTTCGACAATTCGTTTGCTGGCAAAGCTTCCGGTGCTAACCGCATACGCGCACAAGAACTCGATGGGCCAGGCGCTGCTCTACCCAGACAACTCACTCGGTTATGTAGAGAACTTCTTGCGCCTGTCGTTTGGCAACATGGCAGAAAGCTACGTGCAGAACCCGGTTGTCACCAAGGCTCTCGACACTTTGTTCACCTTGCACGCAGACCACGAGCAGAACGCTTCGACGTCGACAGTGCGCATGGTTGGTTCGACTCAGGCCAATCTGTTTGCATCTGTCTCTGCCGGAATCAACGCGCTTTTCGGTCCGCTGCACGGTGGTGCCAACCAGGCTGTAGTCGACATGCTCGCGCACATCCGTGATTCGGGCGAAAGCGTAGAGCGTTATGTCGAGCGCGTGAAGAATAAAGAAGACGGAATTCGTCTCATGGGCTTCGGTCACCGCGTTTACAAGAGCTTTGACCCGCGAGCAAAGATCATTAAAGAAACCACCGATTCGGTTCTTCACGATCTGGGAATCGACGACCCATTGCTCGACATCGCCAAGCAGCTCGAGGCCGCAGCTCTTTCAGACCCATACTTCTCTGAGCGCAAGCTTTACCCGAATGTTGATTTCTACAGTGGCGTGATTTACAAGGCCATCGGTTTTCCGGCGCACATGTTTACGCCTCTGTTTGTGATTGGTCGTCTGCCTGGCTGGATTGCGCACTGGCGCGAAATGATGCACGACACAAACACCAAGATTGGTCGGCCGCAGCAGGTTTATGTTGGCCCGAAAGAGCGCAACGTCTAAGTAATTCTTTGGCTAGACCCTGTTGAGCCAGAAGACTTCTGTGTCGCCGTAGTTCTTTGACTCTTCGAGCGCATAACCCTCGCCCACGGCAAATGGCTCTGATCGGCTAGAGCGCTCAACTATTACGGTTGCCTCGGCCATTAGTCGGGGCAAGAGCGCTGCCAGGTTCTCTTCGATTTCTTCGTTCGAAACCTCGTACGGCGGGTCGATGAAGACTAGATCGAACTCGTGAGTGGATGAAGCCAAATAGCTCGAAACGGCTTTGATAACGACCTTGGTTTCGACCTCAACATCCTGCTTGGCCAGCGACTTCTGAATTAGAGCGGCATTTTGAATGCAAACCGCCGCGGCTTTGCCGTCTCGCTCAACCAGCAGCGCCGCAGCAGCACCGCGGCTTAGTGCCTCGAGCGCTAAGGCTCCGGTGCCTGCGTAAAGATCTAGAACAACTGCGCCGGTCAATTTGTCTCGAGCTTCGAGTCGGCTGAAGATGCTTTCGCGAATTCGGTCGCTAGTGGGTCTTGTGCTCTTGGCGGGCGATGCCAGTCGAAGACTTCCCGCGTATCCGCCGATTATCCGTGTCATTTGTCGACAAGCCTAACCTGTCGGCGAAGATTGAACCATGTTGCTGCCGAATGACTCGCTTACCGCGTTGCTTGGCGATCGCACGTCTAAAGCGTTTGCGAAGCACCTGGGCCTCAAAACTGTAAGCGACCTGCTGCAGCACTTTCCGCGACGCTATTCGTCGCGAGGCGAGTTAACTCCAATTGCCGAGATTCCAATTGGCGAGGCGGTTACCGTTGTTGCCGATGTCGTCGATGTTCGCGAGCGCTACATGCGCGGCAAGTCAGGAAATATTCTCGAGGTGCGAATCACAGACGGCGAAGGTTTTCTTTCGGCAACCTTCTTCAATCAAGCCTGGCGCGCGAAAGAACTTAAACCCGGATCTCGAGGCTTGTTTGCCGGCAAGATTTCGAGCTACCAGGGCAAGTTGCAACTCAGCCACCCCGACTACGAACTTTTTGCAGAAGACATCGACGAGGCCGACGCCAAGCGCTGGGCCGAATTGCCGATTCCGATTTATCCTGCGTCGTCGAAAGTCACCACATGGATGATTGGGCGAGCGGTTTCAGTTTTGCTCGACGTCTTGCCACCAATCGCCGAAGAACTGCCGGTCGAAGTTGTGAAGTCAAACGGCTTGCTTTCGCTCGATGAAGCAATTCGGTTTATTCATCGCCCTGAGAACGACCAGCAGTGGAAGTCGGCTCGCGACACTCTTCGCTTTCACGAGGCATTTCTGCTGCAATCGACACTGCTCAAACGCAGAAGCGAAAACGCAAACATCACCACAACGCCCCGAGTTGCCGGTGATTTGCTAGCGGGTTTCGATGCCAAACTACCGTTCAAACTAACGGCCGGGCAGGTGGCTATTGGCAACGAGTTGCTCGAAGATCTCGGCCAAGACCACCCAATGCATCGAATGCTTCAGGGTGAGGTTGGTTCTGGAAAAACGTTGGTCGCGGTTAGGGCAATGCTGGCTGTTGCCCAGAGCGGAGGGCAGTCTGCGCTGTTGGCCCCAACCGAGGTCTTGGCGGCCCAGCACATGCGCTCAATTAGAAACACGATTGGCGATGACCTGGCAGATCAGCTCGGGCTAACCCTGCTAACCGGCCAGTTAGGCACAGCTCAGCACAAGCGTGCCCTGCTGCAAATCGTCAGCGGCAAGGCCCAGATTGTCGTGGGCACGCACGCGCTGATTTCGTCGAAGGTCGAATTCTTCGACCTCGGTTTGGTGGTGATTGACGAGCAGCACAGGTTCGGTGTTGAACAGCGCGAGGCTTTGCGGCTCAAGGGCAAGAAACCGCCTCACGTGCTGACCATGACGGCAACTCCGATTCCTCGCACGCTAGCCGTTAGCGTTTTTGGCGATCTTGACATCTCAACCCTCACCGAGTTGCCGGCTGGTCGCCAGCCGATTAGCACATACGTTGTTCAGCAGTCGCAGGCCGCACTAGTTGCTCGCACCTGGGCGCGCATCGCCGAAGAAGTGGCTAACGGGTGGCAGGCTTTCGTGGTTTGCTCGCGCATCGACGAAAGCGACACAGTTAGCGAAGAAGAGGTTGCGCCAGAAACCGAGAGTGACGAACTGGAGCTCACAGAGAAGCGACCTGCACTCGCAACCGTGGTTGGCATGACGGCTGCGCTTCGCGAGGTTGAGGTGCTCAAGGGTCTGCGCATCGAAATGCTTCACGGACGAATGACTAGCGAAGAAAAAGACGATGTCATGAATCGTTTTGCAGCGCGCGAGATTGACGTCTTGATTTCAACAACCGTGATTGAAGTGGGTGTTGATGTTCCTAACGCAACCGTTATGGCGGTTATCGACGCAGATCGTTTTGGCATCAGCCAACTTCACCAGTTGCGCGGTCGTGTTGGTCGAGGCGGCAACGCCGGTTTGTGCCTCTTGCTTACCGCGGCCGAGCCGGGCAGCGTTGCTCTCGAACGCGTGAATGCCGTTGCGTCAACCCTCGACGGATTCAAGTTGAGCGAAATCGACCTCGAATTGCGACGCGAGGGCGACGTGCTCGGAGCAAACCAGTCGGGCGGCCGAAGCAGCCTCAAGTTGCTTCGCGTGATTCGCGACGCAGAACTCATTCAAGAGGCTAGAAAGCAAGCCGAGCAGATTTTGACTGCCGACCCGACTCTTGAGAAGAATCCGCAGCTTGCTGCCGCCTTGGCGCAACTCGAAGAATCTGCCCAAGACAACCTCAGCAAAAACTAATAGCCTTAGTGCATGAAGAAAATCGCCGTTTATCCGGGAAGTTTTGACCCGGTTACCTTCGGGCATCTAGACATTGCGGCCCGAGCCGCTGCACTAGTTGACGAGCTGCACATTGTGGTCGTGCACAATCCGGCCAAGAAGCCGTTCTTCACGAGCGAAGAGCGAGTTGCTCACATTCGCGCCAGCTTCACCGAGGCCGCCCGTTTTGGCAAGGCGTTTCCGACGAGCACCAAGGTTGTCGTCGCCACCCTCGATAAGGGCCTTCTGGTTGACTACTGCCGCGAAGTTGGGGCCACCGTGCTGATCAAGGGCGTGCGCAACAACGCCGACCTCGAATATGAGCTGCCGATGGCCAGGGTAAACCGCGACCTCGCCTCGGTCGAGACCATCTTCTTGCCCGCCGATCCTGGCCAAGGGTTCGTCTCGAGCAGCCTGGTCAAGCAGGTTGCCGAGTTGGGTGGCTCTGTAGACACCTATGTTCCAGCAGCCGTTGTAAAGGCGCTCAAGGCCGCAACACAGCAAGCAAAGGGCTAATCGTGGCCAGTCAGTCGGTTTTTGAGCTATCTGTGCACGATTTGATGCACAAACCAGGGCACATGCGAGAACTCAAGCTCGACATCACCATTCCCGCTGCTCTCGGCAACGCCGTGACCGCTGTGCCGGCCGGCGAGGTCATCGACCTAGACCTGCGCCTCGAGTCTGTTCACGAGGGAATCTTGGTCACTGGCGAGGTATTTGGCGATGCTGCGGGCGAGTGCAGCCGTTGTCTAGAACCCCTCACCGTTGCCGTCGAGGTAGATTTTCAGGAGCTTTTCGCCTATTCTTTAAGCAGCGAGGATGACTTTGCTGTTCAAGAAGAGAAAATCGATCTTGAGCAGGCAATTCTCGATGCGGTGGTTCTAAACCTCCCTTTCAAACCAATTTGCAATGAGACTTGTCTCGGCTTGTGCGCTAGTTGTGGTGAACGGATGGCTGATGACCCCCACCACGTGCACGAAGCAGAGATCGACTCTCGGTGGAGTGAAGTGAAAAAGCTTAAGGAGGTTTGAAATGGCAGTACCTAAAAGA
>CAZSRJ010000001.1:12530-25994 GCA_964609235.1 uncultured Rhodoluna sp. | reverse complement strand
CACGGTCGAGATCTAGTTCAACCCCCAGCCTGTAGCCGGTATCCGAACTCCAATCACCCTGAACGATAGACGGCTGAAGCTTGGCTTCGGCCATCGCCTTTTCGTAACCTCGAATGCGGCTGTTTGCCTCAGACGAAGATGCGGGTCCAGAGATGTGCAAAATGCGCTTGTGCCCTAATTCGATGAGGTGCTTGGTTGCTATGTAACCGCCGTCGAAGTTATCTATGCCCACCGTTTGAAAGTCAGTTGCATTGTCGTCGGCATCGATCGAGATCAGCGTGGAGTTAGGAAGCATGGTCGCTGCCATCTGAAGAACATCGGAGCTCAGTGCAATCGTGGCCAAGCCCTCAATATGCATTTTCGATAGGTGTTGAATTCCCTCTGCCCAAGACTCTGGTGAATCACTTCTGATCGCAACCGTGATTGCGAAGTAACCAGCTTTGCGAGCCTGACGCTCCATTGCGTTGAGCATTCCCGCCGGCCCATAGAGCACCGTGTCTGCTACCAGCAGACCAATCATGTTGCTCTTGGCGGTCACTAGAGAACGCGCTGCCGGATTCGGTTGATAGCCGAGAGAGACCATGGCTGCTTCAACGCGAGCTCGAGTTGCCGGTCTAATGTTTGGCTGGTTGTTTAAAACTCTCGAGACAGTTTGGTGTGAGACATCTGCAAGAGCCGCGACGTCGTAGATGTTTGGCTTTTTGGCGTTCACGATTTCGAACCAACCTGTGTCTTCAAATCACTTATGCACTTGAGAAACCGTTGTTCAAAGTCTTGCCTTTCGGCGGCCAAAACCATTTTGGTAAATGCCGCAGATAAGCGACTGCGCTTCTTCTCGAAAACTAGTTCGACCTCGCCAAAGACTTCGCTGTTGATCACAACTCGGCGACCGATATCGACGAGAGAAAAAACGGCTCGTTCAAACTCTTCGGCAACTTCAAGAAACCTAATCTTTCCAGAGGTGCGCACCTCTGACTTTTCGGTTTTCTGCAACCAAGAGCTCAGACCGGCGGCACTGGTGACGATTTGAAACACCTGCTCGGCGGCAAGCGAAAACTCGAAACTCTCTTCGACACGCAATCGCTCTAGGTTCGGGTCTGGCTTTGGCGACTTGGCAAAGCCAACCCAGTTGTCGTTAGCCATTCGGTTTGTTCACCGCCATGCGCATGAAGGTGTAGGCATAGACAGAAAACAGCATGGCAAAGGCTGCGTGCGCCAAAAAGTGCACCTGTGAAATCGAGTCGAACCAGTCTCCGCCAAGCAATGGATTGAGCCATACGAGCGAGAGCGGAATCGCCAGGAATCCCAGATAGGCCTTGGTTCTATAGGCCCTGTAACCAGCCACCGTGGCGGCGGCAAAAGCCAAAACCGACATAAACGGCTCGTAGTTTCCGGCGGGATTCAAGAATGTCTCGGCTGCGAAAATCAACGCGATTGCGGCCACCGCGATGCTTACGCGAGCCTCTTTCGAATAGTTTCCTAGCGGCTTCCATGACAATTCTTTGCTCATTAGTTTTTCCTTAGTTTGATTTGACAGACAGCTTCGAGTGCTTGATTAGGCATCAGCAAGGTTTGCCCGGCAAGGTCTCGCAGAAAATTCGCCTTGCTGGTTTGCGGCTCAATCGCGAGCAGCATTCTTCTCTTCTGGTCAACTTCTTGAAACCTGTAGAGCATCAAAAAAGACAAAGCGCTACTCTGCTCGATGTCGACATGAGAGCCGGTCGAAGGGCGTGTAACTTTTGTCACATAAAGACCCTGCTCGTTGACAACAAGATCTGTGAAGCAGTCGTCTATGTTGAGTTCGGCAATTTTGTTTCGACCACGACGAGCTACTGAAGAAGCATCAATTGGCAAAGATATGGTTGGCAGTTTGCGTGCGTCTTTTTGAATCCAGGTTTGAGCATTTAGTTCAATTTCTGAATCTTCTTCTGCCACGAAATATGGGTGTAAGCCAAACGCAAAAGGAACCGCAATCGATGCCTGATTGGTTGCGTGCAGCGAGATCTTTAGCCCAGAGTTTTCGAGCGCATAGGTTATCTTGAGCAAAATCTCAAAGGGATACGCTCGTGCATCAAAAATCTTGGTTTCAAGACTTAGCGACGATTCACCATGATTCACGATTTCGAAGGCCTTGTCGAAAACCAATCCGTGATTTGCATTGTTGCCGTCTGTGTCGTTGATAGGTGCCACATACTCGCGGTCGGCAAGTTTCCAGCTGCCGTCTTGAAGACGATTGGGCCACGGAGCCATGACCGCTCCGGCCAGCGCCGTGAGTGGTTCATCGTATGGCGATGCGACTATCTCAATATCGCCGTGCCAGAGGCTAACCAGCGAAGCGCCGACTGGGCTGATCTGAGCACGCCAAAGACCGTCTGCAGACGAGAGCTGCAGAATCTGACTCGAAATGAGAGCGCTCACATAAATAACAATAGCGGCGCACCATTACTCGGGCCAACAGGCCTCGAACCGATGAATTAGGCGCTGGCCAGCTGGCGATGCTTGCGCTCGCTCAACCAGCAGATCCAGATAACCAAAGCCATGTACCAGGTCTGGCTAACCGCGATAACGCGCTCCCAGAAACCGGTCATTGTCGAAGCAGGGTCTGTCCAGCTGGCAAGAAAGATGAGCGCCGATGAGGTTAGAAGCGCGGTTCCAAGAATTGCCCCAGCCGGCCGAATAATCCACGGATAGCGCTTATCGAATCGCATGGAGAACAGCGGCCAGGCAGCCGACAAGACAAACGAGATAATCGCAAAAATTCTGTGTTCCATTGAGAACGAGTCTTGGCTCGGTGTGGCAAAGAATGCCAAGCCATAGGTTGCCAGCCCGGCTAGCGCAATTGTGATTCGACCGGGCAGAGCGAAACTGCGGGCCCAGATTGCAACAACCAGCGAAAGGGTTGCACCGAAATAGAAGAACGAAGTCATCAGCACTTGCACAGGCGAATCGTTGGCGGCTAGATCGCTGATGGTCTTTACCACCGGGTCGAACTCAGGCCAAAGAGCCTGCGCAAGGTTGAAACCCACGACGACCTGAATTGGTCCGACGATGGCAGCAACTAGGGCGGGCCAATGTATTTTCTGAACCGGCTTTTGCATGCTGTCTAATCTAGTTTGCTGCGACATTTTCTTGCGAGTCAATCTGCACAATCGAGTTTTTCTTTCGGCGAGAAAAGAACCCGAGCACTGTGGCGGCAATCCAAATCGATTCTGATTTGTAAGCCAAACGCCAAGTTGCGGCGTGAACTGAAGTCGCCGAAACCAGTCGCACCTGATTGCCGCTGTTTTCTGTAGCGGCCGGAGAGTTGCTGTCATTCAAATTTCGCAGCAGCAATAGAGCCATAACTCTTCTGGTTGCTGCTGCCGAAAACGGGTAAACACCGAATCTAGCTAGTCCCTTGTAGGTGTAGTTGAGCACTCGCACGCCTAGCACCGACCTCGTTGCGGCCGGGGGTGCAACCGTGTACGACACGAGGTTGCCCTGCCTTGCGGCAACCATCGCCCGCCACTTCTCGCTGTGCTTTGCCAGAAGATAGCTAGAGCCTTGTCTCACCGAAGAGGCGTCAAAAGAGACAGCTTGACCCGAAGCGGTTTCGATCAAACTCGAAGCAGGTTTTTCGAGTTGATTGAAGATTCGCCAGAAACTGTCTCGCATTCTCACAGCCGAACCGCGAGCGCGGTGCTTGTCGAGTTGTCGGTCATAAATCTCTGTGCCAGCAACCACCACGTCGAGAGGGGTGGCCAGCCAAGACAGCGCAAGCTTTAACTTGGCCATGTTTGCCGCTGCTGCCGCGATAATCGGATCCTGGGCGGCCTGCGCGATGATCTGATTTGAGCCGCCGATGTATGCATAGCTCGAGACGACCATACGAGATTCGTTTCTCGATAGTTCGTGCAGCCAACTGGCAATTGCGGCAACGTCTTGAACAAGATCGAGGCCGGCGCGTTCGAAGACTTCTGGCTTGGCAGAGTTTGCAAGCAAAACCGGCACCAAGAGCGTGCCAGCCGACTGTTTGGCGTGATCGATTAACGACCGCCAGGCAATCGGGTTTGGCCTTGCGACAACGGCAACTCGACCGCCGAGGCTTAGCCAGTCTTTCGCCCCAGAGAGTTCTGCGTTTCCGGCTAGCGCAAAAAGCAAATCTCCGTTTGGTTTTAGCCCTGGGTTTTCGTCTAAGAACTTGAATGCCTCTAGCACGTCTGGCTCGGCGAGGTCGCGATTCACCCAGTCGGTCGCCAAGTCGGAGAGTTTGGCATTGTGCCACCTCGGCTCGACAACACCGACTCCCCTAATCTCTACAGTTTCGACCAGACCCTTTGAGATGAATCCGGCTCGAGCTAGGCCGCCAATTGATTCATTGTTTTCGTTTTGAATCTGCTCGGTCATTGCCGCAAGGGCTGACTGCATGACCTCGAAAGCAACGGCACGATCGCCAAACTCAATTTCGCTGAGCCTCAGAAAGTATTTCTGGTAGTTCTTGCGCCACTTATTCTCGGCCAGAATATCTCGAGCCAGGTCGGCGTGACTTTTCTCGACGGCCGTCGCGATAACTTGCTTGGCAAATTCGGTGGACCCCACTGGGTTGCCCTTTGGGTCTCTAAATGTGAACTTCACAGCGACTGCCTCTCTGGTAAGCCTGCTGAGACAACGAGCTCAAATTTCGGAGTTCTTTATACTTAGGTCTAACGCCTCGGCGATTTTCAGCCTAGCCGTAAGCACCGCAACCGTCAGGTCAGGAGTTATCGAATGAGCGTAAAGCACGAGGCGAAGCTCTCTGACGGGCGAGACCTCTTTTACTTCGATGATGAGGGGTCGGCACTAACCTCAAACCGCAAGGTCGACAAGCGCCCTGCAGCCGAGCGGCCGGCAGTTGCCGAGATGCGCTTGGATTCACTCACCTCGGAATGGGTGTCAGTTGCCGCGCACAGGCATGCGCGAGCATTTTTGCCGCCGGCTAATCAGTGCCCGCTATGCCCAACCACCGATGAAAACCTGAGCGAGCTGCCAGATGTTTTCGATGTCGCCGTTTTTGAAAACAAGAGCCCGTCATTTGGCCCAGAACTGCTGCCGGCTGCAAATGAAGACTTTGCCAGAGTGGATGGCCTAGAACTTGGGGCCACGAGAAAATCTGTAGGTCGTTGCGAGGTTGTGGTTTTCAGCCCAGAGCACCTCGGCTCGCTCGGAGCTCTGCCCGTAGAGCGAGTGAAGACCGTGCTCGATGCTTTGGCTGATCGCACAGAGCACCTGCAATCACTGCCAGGTGTTATGCAGGTTTTTCCGTTTGAGAACCGCGGTCAAGAAATCGGCGTAACCCTTCACCACCCTCACGGGCAGATTTACGCTTATCCGTTCGTGACACCTCGCACGCAAAAGCTACTCTCTTCTATTGAGAGATTCGGCGAAGACCTTTTTGCCCAGACGCTTAAGTTTGAGCAGAGCTCGCAGCGCACGCTGATTAGCGGCGAAAACTTCACGGCATATGTTCCATTTGCTGGTCGATGGCCGATTGAGATTCACCTCTTGCCGCACAGACACGTGCAGCACCTTGCACAGCTAACCGCCGATGAGCGCATCGAACTGGCGGCGATTTACCAAAACCTCTTGCGCTCACTCGATGAGATCTACGAAACTCCGACTCCCTATATCTCGGCTTGGCACCAAGCGCCGCTAATCGAGGCCGGAAAGAATGTGCGGTTGCAGTTGCAGATAACTTCTCCACGGCGTGCGGCAGATAAGTTGAAATATCTAGCTGGTTCAGAATCTGCCATGGGAGCCTTCATCGCCGACTTCGCACCCGAGAAGACAGCCGCTCAAATTCGCGAAGCCCTGCCGAGATAGCGCGACCTAAGTGACCACCTCGCGAAACATCGACTCTGTTGTTGCAGCCTTCGAAAGCCAATATGGCTATGCGCCAGCCGGAGTCTGGTCTGCACCCGGTCGGGTGAACCTAATTGGCGAGCACACAGATTACAACCTGGGTTTCGTGCTGCCGTTCGCAATTAATCGCAGAACCTACGCCGCCATTAGCCCACGTGAAGATTCGCTGGTTCGGGTTAGTTCTTCGTTTTCACCCGTGCAGCACGAAATAGCGCTTGCCGATATCACTAAAGACCCAGACAACGACTGGGCGGCATACCCGTTTGGCGTTGCCTGGGCAATCGCGAAGCTGAGCCAAAAAGAAGGCAAAGGCTTCGATGCCTACTTCGATTCAGACGTGCCAGTGGGGTCTGGACTCTCATCTTCGGCAGCAATCGAGTGTTCGACAGCACTAGCCCTCAACGAGCTGTGGGGCACCGGGTTAACGCGAGCCGAGCTAGCACGTTGCGGCCAACTTGCAGAAAACGAAATTGTTGGAGCACCAACCGGAATCATGGATCAGTCTGCATCGCTGCTCGGCGAGAGAGACCACGCGGTGTTTCTCGATTGCAAGTCGCTCGAGGCGCAGTCGATTGAATTGGGTTTTGATGCCGCCGGGCTCGAACTTTTGATAATCGACACTCGCGTTGCTCACCGACTCACCGATGGTGGTTATGCAACCAGACGTGCGGCGTGTGAACTAGGCGCAAGCCTCATGGGCAAGAGTTCACTTCGAGAGGTTTCTGTCGACGAGCTTTCGCGCGCAAAAGAAATCATGGATGACGTTACCTTCAGAAGAGTAAAGCACATCGTCACCGAAAACGAACGCGTGCTTGAAACGGTTGAGAAGCTTCGCGCAGCGGGGCCAACCGCAATTGGTGCACTGCTTAATGCATCACACGTTTCAATGCGAGACGACTTTGAAATTTCAATTGACGAACTCGACACCGCGGTTGATGTGGCGACTCGTCACGGAGCGGTGGGAGCTCGAATGACTGGCGGCGGATTCGGCGGAGCCGCAATTGCGCTTGCACCAATCACAAAAGTCAGCGAGATTACTTTGGCGGTTCTAGCAGAATTTGAGTTGCTGGGTTATGGCAAACCAAACATCTTCACGGTGACCGCCGACCAGGGCGCCAGACGCGATCGATAAACGATTTGATTAGGCCAGTGGGTCTGGCGTCATCACATACTTGGTTTCGAGATACTCGTTGATTCCCTCTGGGCCGCCCTCGCGACCGAGGCCCGAGGCCTTAACTCCGCCAAAAGGTGCCGCCGCGTTCGAAACCAGCCCGGTGTTCAGGCCGGTCATGCCTGTGTCTAGGGTTTCAACCAGACGCAAACCGCGCTTGAGATCTTGCGTGAAGGCATAGCTCACCAGTCCAAACTCCGTGTCGTTAGCCAGCCGCACCGCTTCTTCTTCGGTCTTGAAGCGAGTGATTGGGGCTATGGGGCCAAAAATCTCTTCTTGAAGAATCGTCGAACCGGGCTTCACGTTGTCGAGAACGGTTGGAGCGAAGAAGTAGCCTTCGCCCGACTGAGCTTCGCCACCGGTGAGCACATTTGCACCCTGCTTCTTGGTTTCTTCAACCAGGCGAGTCATGTTTGCTCTGGCCTTCTCATTGATAACCGGACCGCAAGTGGTGGCCTCGGCCAAACCGCGGCCAAGTTTGAGAGCACCCATTCGCTCGGCAAACTTCTGGCCAAACTCTTCGGCCACCGAATCGTGAACAATGAAGCGATTGGCCGCGGTGCAAGCCTGGCCGATGTTTCGCATCTTGGCCAACATTGCCCCGTTAACCGCAGCGTCGATGTCGGCATCTTCGAAGACCAAGAACGGTGCGTTGCCGCCAAGCTCCATCGATGTGCGCAGAACGCGCTTGGCACTCTGCTCGAGCAATCTAACGCCAACCTCGGTTGAGCCGGTGAATGTGATTTTTCGAAGACGCGAATCAGAAATGATTGGCGCGCTCGTAGCAGCAGAAGTTGAAGTTGTAATCACGTTGACAACGCCGGCCGGAAGACCGGCTTCTTCGAGAGTTGCAACCAGCAAAAGAGTTGTTAGCGGAGTGAGTTCTGCGGGCTTAACCACCATTGTGCAACCGGCGGCAATTGCGGGCCCAATCTTTCTGGTTGCCATTGCCAAGGGAAAGTTCCAGGGAGTAATGGCAAACGCAGGGCCAACCGGGCGCTGAGCTACGAGCATTCTGCCGGCGCCTTCTGGCGATGTTCCATAGCGACCTGAAATTCGAACAGCTTCTTCGCTGAACCAGCGCAAGAATTCGTTGCCATAGGTGACTTCACCGCGAGCCTCGACAAGAGGCTTGCCCATCTCCATGCTGATTAGCATGGCGAACTCTTCGCTGCGCGCGCGAACCAAATCAAATGTGCGACGCAAAATTTCTGATCGCTCGCGAGGTGCAACTCGGGCCCACTTGGCCTGAGCTTCATCGGCAGCGGTTAGCGCGCGAAGCGCATCATCGGCGTTGGCGTTAGCAATTTCGAGAAGAGTTGAACCCGTGGCTGGGTCTTCAACCGAGATTCGTGCCGCGGCACTGCCCTCTTGCCACTTGCCGCCGATAAACAGACCGGTTGGCACTTTGGCCAAGAGTTCTTTTTCGCTAAGCGCCATCGCTCTAACCTCGCTCAAATTGTTCGGATGCAAATAGTTTAGGCAACCGAAGGCACAACGGCACAGCCGGCCTGTTCGAGCTTGGTCAAAGCCGCTTCGGTGCTGGCCGCCGAGATGCCGGCACAGAGTTCGGCCAGCACAGCCACGGCAATGCCGGTCTGGCGGGCATCGAGAGCAGAGGCCAGAACACAGTAGTCGGTGGCGATGCCAACAACATCAAGGTGGGTTATTTTCGCGTTAGCCAGCACCTGCTCGAGAGTGCGCCCCTCGGCGGTGACGCCCTCAAACGCCGAATAACTCGCGTGACCCATGCCCTTTTTCACGTGCACCCCGATGAAGTTCTCATCGAGATTCGGGTGGTAATCGGCCCCCTGCCTGCCCGACACGCAGTGCGGCGGCCAAGAGTTTACGAAATCAGGCTGCGCGCCATCAATCGCAAAGTGACCATCGTTTGAGCTGTTTGCGTCGTGCCAGTCACGAGACGCCACAATGAGCGAATAGTCATCGGCGTTTTTCTTTAGGTATTCGGTGATCTTGCCGGCAACCGCCGCGCCGCCATTAACTGCCAGAGAGCCACCCTCGCAAAAATCGTTTTGCACGTCAACAATCAGAAGGGCACGCACTTACTTCACCTCTTATTGTTTTCAACGACACGGATGTTTGCAGACACTAGTTGTTCGAAAGTTCATTGCCGCAGCGGTAGACCGCCGTAACGAAATTGTCGATTGCCAGCTTGGTTGAGTCATCGACCTTGCCGTGAGCGTAAACCGCAAAAACTAAATCGACTCCGTCTTTCGCCTTGATGATTCCAGAAAGTGTGTAACCACGTTTTATCCATCCGGTCTTAGCGATGATCTTGCCAGCGGCATCGAGGTTTTCTTTATTGAAACGTGATGCCAACGAACCACTTTCGTTCGCGATAGGTAATCCCTGATAAATCACCGCGTAGTTGCCAACACCGCTCAGCACTAGTTTTGAAAACTGAGCGAGATATTTTGGCGTAATCGAGTTGAAATCAGAAAGACCGCTGCCATCTTTTATGGTCAGGTTTGCCGACGAAAGCATGGTGGCGTTCAAACCCATTTTGATAGCGGCATTTAGTGAGTTGAACGAACCGTCGAAGCCCTGCTTTAGCGAAACAAGTCGCGCCAAATATTCGGCCTGGGTGTTGTCTGAGGTGAGCAGCATGTACTTGACCCACTGGCTAATCGGTTGCGAATAGACGCTCGCGATTTGCTTCATTCCCGGGGGCATCTTTGCCTCTGAAATCACAGCGGCTGCTGCAGAGGTTCCGAGTGCGGTCTTGAAAAACTTGCCTGCATTGGCAACCGGGGTCGTGCTTCTAGGCGAGGTGGCGGCTGCCGGATTTCTGCGGTCACCGTCTACCTGCAGAGCGGTTACCTCAGACATGTAACCCTGAGTTTGCTCGCTGCGCTCCCAGGTTGGCTCCCAAGACGGGCCTGCAAACAGGGTTGAGTCGAGCACAATCTTGCTGACAGCCTGGCCGGCCAGTGAAGCATTCACGGCAACGGCTAGGTCGCTCAGCTTTGGTGCATCGCGGTAAACCGACTGCTTGCCGTTTGGGGTTCTCGACAGCGTTGGGTCGCCTGCGCCGACGAGATAAATGGTCGAAAGGTTAGCCGGGTCTTGATAAACCTTGGTTTCGACTCGGTAGTTTGGGCCGAGCACCTGCAGGGCAGCCGCCGCGGTGAGCATTTTCTGCGTCGAAGCCGGAGCAGCACCGACGTCGCTGCTGCGATCAAATAGCAACTCATCGGTTGCCGGGTTGATTACCGCTGCTGCGAAAGTTGCGAGCTTAGGGTCGGCTGACTCGGTGGCAACGCTACAGGTTCGCGCAAAGGTCGGTGTCGATGTTGGGGTCGCAGACGCCGAAGAATCTGTGTTTGCAGATTCGTTGCTTGAGTTGTTGATTGGGGTTGCAGTGCCCGAAATGCTAAAGCCGGCGATGATGAGGGCAAGGGTCGCAACACCAGAAGCCGCACCGATGGCGACCTGCTTCAAATATGCGAACTTAGCCTTGCCTTCTGACACGACTGACTCCTGACTTTTTGCTCTGAATAGTTCAATTCTAACTTGACCAGAAAGCGCGCGAGCGCTTCGGCTCTTAGACTTGAGGCATGAAAAAACTCAAATTTGCATCTGTTGTCGCGCTTGCCGCAACTCTGTTTGTTGCTCCTAGCGCTTTCGCTCACGACGAGGTAGTCAGCACATATCCCGCTTCTGGTGAAACCGTCGAAGCCGGCCAGATTGCAATCATGGTCGACTTTTCTGCCGATCTCATGGCAAACGAACGCAACGAGGGTTTTGAAATCAGGGTGAGCGACTCGCAGGGAAACGTTCAGCCGGTTGGCTGCCTCGAAGCTTCTGGCGCGACCCTCTCGAGCACAACCTCGCTGGCTAAACCGGGTGATTACAAGGTTGACTGGCGTTCGGTTGGCAACGACGGTCACGCCATCGAAGGCAGTTTCAAGTTTTCGTTGACCAACACTTCAGGTTACGAACAGCAGACCGCCGACCAGATTGCCTGTGCAACTCTGCTTGACTCATCGGCACCAACTGTGACCGCTGATGGCACAAGAGCCTCTGGTGCCGACGACAGCGCATTCACCGGACTCTTGATTGGTGCAAGCTTTATCGTGATCGGCACAATCGCCGGTGCGGTTGCGGTGCGAATCAAAGAGAAGAACGCCGCAAAGAAGCCGAAGGTTCTTTACAAGGATTAACCCTGGGGCGGGCCGGCAAGTCGGTCGACATCTCCAAGAATTGCCTCGAATTCACCGACGCTCATCAAACTGAGATCGATTACCACTTCGCGAACTGTCTTGCCTTCGAGTTGCGCGCGCTTTGCCACAAGCGTTGCATTCTCGTAGCCGAGCATTGGTGACAGTGCAGTCACCAGGCCAATTGAGTTCTCGACGCTTTGTCTGAGCAGATCTTCGTTAGCGGTGATGCCCGAAATGCATCGATCTGCCAAAACATAGCAAGCCGCCTTCAACTGGGTTATGCCCATCATGAGGGCTCTACACATGATCGGCTCGAAGGCATTGAGTTGCAACTGGCCAGCCTCTGCCGCCATGGTGACGGTTAGGTCATAGCCAATGACCGCAAAGGCAACCTGGTTGACAACCTCGGGAATAACCGGATTCACCTTGCCCGGCATGATCGAAGAACCAGCCTGCATCGGCGGCAGGTTGATTTCGCCAAGGCCTGCACGCGGGCCACTCGAGAGAAGGCGCAAGTCGTTAGAGGTTTTTGAGAGCTTCACCGCAACGCGCTTCAAGACTCCCGAAACCATAACGAAGACACCCGCGTCTTGGGTTGCCTCAACCATGTCGGCCGCGCTTACGAAATCGATTTTGGTGAGCTCACCGAGTCGCTCGGTAACTGCGGCAACATAGCCAACGGGTGCGTTCAACTGAGTGCCAATTGCGGTGCCGCCGAGGTTAATCTCACAGAGCAGCGGAACCAATTCTCGAAGACGCTGTTCGTCTTCCATTGTCATGCGCGCGAAAGCGGCAAACTCTTGACCGAGGGTCATTGGCACTGCGTCTTGCAACTGCGTGCGACCCATCTTGATTACACCGCGAAACTCGGTTGCCTTGCTGGCGAATTCGTTGCGAAGATAATCCATGGCTTGAATCAATTCGCGAATTTCGAGAATCAGCGCGACCTTTAGTGCGGTCGGGTAAACGTCGTTGGTCGACTGCGACATGTTGACGTGATTGAGCGGATGAATTCGCTCGTAATCACCCTTTGCGAAGCCGGCTAGTTCGAGTGCTCGATTGGCGATTACTTCGTTCGCGTTCATGTTTGTGCTTGTGCCGGCACCACCTTGAATCGCGTCTACAACAAATGAGCTGTCGAGTTGCCCGTCGGCTACATCGCGACATGCGGCAACAATGAATTTGTGAATGTCTTCTTCGAGCTCACCGACTTTGTAGTTCGCATCGGCGGCGGCTTGCTTAACTAGTGCGAGAGCCTTAATGAGGCTTCTGTAGTGCGCAATCGGAACGCCGGAAATTGGAAAGTTTGCAACTGCCCTAGCGGTGTGAATGCCCCAGTATGCGTCTGCCGGAACTTCTAGATCGCCAAGCAGGTCGTGTTCGAGCCTCATTGCTGACATGTGTTCAGTCTCTCACAGTCGAGAGTGAGAGCACTTCAACTAGAAGAAGCTGCCGGCACCGCACTCGTATAGGCGGTCGGCAAGGGTGTCGAGGCCATTGCGTGCGCCATAGCCAACGGTCTTTCCTTCGGCGCTGCGGGCGAATCCGGCAAAGCTGATGGCCGTGCCATCCTTGGCATAGACCACCCCGGCAAGGCTGTAGAGACCAGGAATGTAGCCCGATTTTGCGTGCACAAAGCCGCGGGCCGAGCGGTTGTCGCCGTTGAACCGGGTGGCTAGGGTGCCAGAAATTCCAGACACCGGCATGTAGCCAATCATCGGGTGCAACACCGAAGTCGGGTCAACGGCTTTCGCGATTAGCTCGGCAGTCATTCGGGCTGTAACTCGGTTTGATTGCGCCAACCCCGAACCATCTGCCATGACCAGTTTTCTCGCATCAACACCGTAGACCTTCATAACGCGTCTCATGAGCGGCTGAATGTTCGTGAAGGTGGTTGCCATTGCGTTGATGCGAAGTGCGTGACGTGCAATCATTTCGGTCTCGGTGTTGTCTGAGTATTTCAGCGCGTGGTCTAACCAAACCGACATGGGTTGCGACTGAACCGATGCGGCCTGAATAGCCTGATCTGGCGTGGCACCGACTTCGATGGTTGCGGTTGCCGCACGTGCTCCAAGCGCACGCTTAAAGTGTGTACCCGCCGCCATCACCGGGTCTCTGCTTCGCACGCCACTGTATGAGCGTGAAGTTAAGTCAGGATTCGCGCGGTCGCTGTCAACCTTTAGAGAAGTTATTAGCGAGATGTAGCCGTTGGTTCTATCTGAGGCTCTCCAC
>CAZSRJ010000001.1:6381-12520 GCA_964609235.1 uncultured Rhodoluna sp. | reverse complement strand
CGGCAAATCGCTCTTCGAGCGAGGTGTCGTCGAGAATGATTTTGGTGATCTGCTGCTCGACAGGCAAAGCTGCCAAAACCTGAGCCGCAAGAGTTGAGAGCCTCGGTGGTCGTTTGTATGTTGTGTAACGCGGCGGCGTGAGACGGCTCAACGTATGGTCGCCACCGCCGCGCAAGACTATGACGCCCGGCTGGTCTGGCAGGGTAAAGACTCGAGTTGTTGCGGTGTACTGCGTTGACATGGTTTCGAGAGCCATCGCGGCGGTGAACACCTTCATCACAGAGGCCGAGGGCGTCGCTTCATCTCCACGGATGTTGGCATAGACCTCACCCGTTCGCGCATTCATAACGTAGCCATAGAAGTGCGCGAGATCGCGGCTGGTGGCCGCAGCCCTGATGCTGCAGGTGCGCGGCTTGTTAGCAACCGGGGTTGGCGTGGGCTTCGGGGTTGGCGTTACCGTTGGCAGCGATGTAGCAGTTGGGGTTGGGGTGACGGTTGGGGTTATCGAAGGCGTTGGGCTTGGAGTTACCGCTGCCGCCGGCTGAAGTCCGCCAAGCACAAGAGCAGCGGCAGCGATAGAGGCTAAGACTTTGAATGGCGAGACGGTCATCCATTCAAATTTATCGGCTAAAGAACGATTCGCTCCCCAAGCTGAGGTGCTTTGCTCGGCACGTCGAGCTCTTTGTGAACTCTGTCTGCAAAGGTTTCGGCAACGCCGCCTTCACCATGCACAACTAAAACCTGCTTAGGCTTCTCGCTCGCAGAACTCATCCATGCGATGAGTTCATCGGCATCGGCGTGCACCGAGAAAGATTGAATCTGTTCTATCGAAGCTCTGACCGGCACCATCTCGCCGTGCATTTTTACTTCGGTAGCACCGTCAACCAGTTTGCGGCCGCGTGTTCCCATAGCTTGAAAGCCAACGAAAACAATCGTGTGTTTCGCCTGCGGCAACATATCTCTAAGGTGATGAACAACTCTTCCGCCGGTTCCCATTCCGCTCGCCGAAATGATGATGCAAGGGCTGGTTGGATTGTTGATTGTTTTTGATTCTTCAACCGACCGCAACTCGTGAAGGTCGCCCGCGTCAAATGGATCACGCCCGTTCCAGGTCGTTACAACCTCTGGTCGAATCTCGGGGCTGGCACTGTTAATCGCATCGCGATAGAAATCGAGCGCTTTCAAAGCCATTGGAGAATCGGCATAGATTGGCACTGGCGGAATCAATCCCTGCTCTGTTAACTCGCGCAATCGAACGAGAATCACCTCAGTACGATCAACCGCGAATGCAGGAATCAACACCGAGCCGCCGCGAGCAATAGTGCGGTTAATGGCATCTTCGAAACCGGTAGTCACGGGCGCATGCTCGCGATCGCCATATGTCGACTCTGTGATGATCGCATCGACCGCACCGATGGCAACTCGTTTTGGCGGAGCAAGAAGAGGATGCTCGTCTCGACCCATGTCACCAGTGAACAGAATTCGTTTGCCAAAGAATTCGACCTCTAGAAATGCAGCACCCAGGATGTGCCCTGCGGGCTGAAAAGTAACAAAGGTTTGCTCGGCAACCTGGGTGCGCACGCCAAACTCGGTTGGGCTGAAGCGTGTTACCACCTTTTGAACGTCGTCTTCTTCGTAGAGAGCCTTTGGTGGGTTGTGCTTCGAGAACCCCTTTAGTGCCGCATACTTGGCGTCTTCTGTTTGAATGCGGGCGGAGTCGCGCAGAATGACCTCGGCGAGCTTGCCGGTGTACTTAGTGAGAAACACCTTGCCGGCGAAGCCATCCTTGGCCAATTTGGGCAGGTAGCCACAGTGGTCTAGGTGCGCGTGGGTCAGAACCACTGCGTCAATCGAAGCGGGATCAATGCCCAGCGGGTTCCAGTTCTTGAGACGCAGCTCTTTGAGCCCTTGAAACATGCCGCAGTCAATCATCACTTTGGTTGACTCGCAGGTTAACAGAAAGCGGCTGCCGGTGACCGTGCCCGCCGCCCCCAAAAACTCTATGGCTACTTCACTCATGTTCTGAGTCTATGGGCGAGTGAGAGACTTGAGCCGTGCACAGAAAAAACATCAAGCGCTATTGGTTTCTCGCGCTAACTGTGCTCGCGCTGGCTTTGGGGCTAGCGCTGTATAGCAATCAAATAGTTTCGAATGCGATTTTGTCAGCGGGGGCCGCAGTTGGGCTTGCACTTTCAGTCAAATGGACAATTGCTTCGATTCGAAATCGCGAGGTTTCTAGTGACTCACTCGCGCTAATTGCAATTGTGGCGGCACTTCTAGTGAGCGAATTCTTAGCCGCCGCCATTATTTCACTCATGCTGGCAACGGGTCGCGCGCTCGAAGACTGGGCAAAAGGTAAATCACAAACCGAGTTAAAAGCTCTGCTCGAAAGAGCACCGAAAGTTGCGCACCTGTTGTTGGCCGACGCAAGTGTGCACGATGTCAATCTCGACGAAATCAAGATCGGCGACCGCATTCGTGTCTTGAGTGGCGAAGTGGTTCCGATTGATGGAGTTCTGCTTTCGAACGCAGAGTTAGATGAGTCAGCGCTAACCGGAGAACCGATGCCGGTTAATAGATTGGTTGGCGAGCAAGTTTCATCTGGTGTAGTCAACGCAGCTGCTTCGTTCGAGATTCAAGTATCGTGCTTGCCGCAAGATTCAACGTATGCAAATCTGATTCGTCTGGTTGAGCAGGCTACTGCGAGTTCTGCCAAGTCGGTGCGGCTGGCAAATCGCTGGGCGCTCTGGTTCGTTCCATTCACGCTGATTCTTTCTGCGGTCTCTTTTCTACTCAGCGGCGATGTGCTTGTGGCCGTGGCGGTTCTGATCGCGGCTACCCCCTGCCCACTCATTCTTGCGATTCCGGTTGCGATAATCTCTGGCATGTCAAAGGCTGCCTCGAGAGGTGCGCTGATCAAGACCGGCGATGCCCTAGAGCACCTTGCCAAAGCCAAAATCGTAATGCTCGACAAAACCGGCACGCTTACCCGTGGCGGCCCTTCGGTGACAGAGGCGGTCTTTGCGCCAGGGGTAAGCACCGAAGAAACCATGCGGCTGGCCGCCAGCCTAGAGCTGCACAGCCCGCACGTGGTAGCCAAAGCGATAGTTCTCGAAGCCGAACGAATGAAGCTAAATCTCTTGCCGGCAAGCGATGTTTCAGAATCGCACGGCCGTCGAATTGTTGGAACCGTCGACGGCAAGCGGGTCGAAGTCGGCCAACCACCCACCGACCTTCCAGCCTGGGCAAATGTAAACGCAACGCTGCGAGTAGCAGTGAGCGTCGACGGCGAAGTTAGGGCCCTGCTTGGCCTTGATGATCCGATTCGAGAAGATTCATTGCACACCGTTACGGCGATGCGCAAACTTGGAATTGAACGTTTCGTCTTGGTGTCTGGCGACAGTCAGAAAACCGCCGATGAAGTCGGCAGGCAGATTAACGCAAACGAAGTTGTTGCCGAGTGCTCTCCCGAACAGAAACTCGATCTTGTTCGTCGCGAAATGCAACAAGATAGCAAGTCGGTAATTCTTGTAGGCGATGGCATCAACGATGCACCGGCACTCGCAGCCGCCTCGGTAGGTGTCGCTATGGGTGCACGCGGTGCCACGGCCGCGAGCGAAGCTGCCGACGTGGTGATCATCGAAGATTCAATTTCGCACCTTGCCTACGCAATCGACATTTCGCAAGGCGCGTACTCAAAAGCCAAACAGGCGGGATTAATTGGAATGACGCTTTCGATTGCGGCGATGTTCTCTGCGGCATTTGGCATTCTGAACCCGACTCAAGCTGCCATCACTCAAGAAGTGATTGATGCGGCAGCCATTCTCTGGGCACTAACTCCACTGACCTCGAAGTTAAAAAGGAATTGGCCCAAGCCGAAGCCTGGGCCAACCCTTTAGCTGAATGCTAAGAAAGAATGTCTTTCACAAGTGAAGCGTTTTCTTTCTTGTTGACTACGGCAAAGATGTACCCGACCAGAGCCGCGATGAACGGCGTTAGAACGAGAACCCATCCGAGTGTGTTTAACTGCCATGCGCTTTCTGGAAGCGATGGGTCGACACCCTCTGGCACCGTGCCAGCGAGCAGGTTGAAGCGAGACATCAAGAGGTAGAGACCTACCGCAAGGGCAACTGCCGATGCGATCGGGGCGATCTTTGAACGCCAAACGTTCTCGCCGCCTTCCTTCATGAAGTGAGCTACAACTGCAATCGAAACCAGAATCTCAACGAAGATGATGGCGATTACAGCAACCGCGCTCATCCAGAAGAAGAGGTTACCGATGCCGTCGAGACCAGCAGCTGCGAAACCAACCATCACAACAAGTGCAATAACCGAGGTCAAGATAACACCTGCGGCTGGGGCACCTGACTTGTTAGTCATGCCGAAACGCTGTGGCAATACCCCGCCTCTGCCGAGAGCGAAGAAGTAACGACCGTTAGCGTTCTGGAAGGCCAGCAAACCGGCAAACAGGCTTGAAATCACTAGAACACTCATAATCTGAGTCATCCATGAGCCCACATACTGATCGGTTAGCGAGAACAGCACGCCAGCAGGGTTAGCTAGTGGAACACCTTCTACGGCCGAACGGGCAATTACCTCATCGAAGATCTTGCTCGCCCCCATTCCGGTGACCATTGCAAATGAAGTGATTGCAAACAGTGCGGTGATGATTCCAATTGCCCAGTAGGTGGCTCTTGGAACAACACGCTTCGGGTTGGTGGACTCTTCACCGTAGATTGCGGTTGCCTCGAAACCAATGAATGAAGCGAAGGCGAATGCTATTGCGATTCCAGCACCACCGGCGAAGCCACCGACAAAGATTTGTTCTGGTGAGAACGATGCACCGAAGTTCATGCCTTCTGGGCCACCAGCAACCAAGATCACGATTGCGGTAGTAAAGAGAGCTAGCACTTCAAGAACGATTAGCACACCGAGAACTTTTGCGCCGACGTCTACGGCAAGCAGTGAAAGACCGGTGACGATCAACCAGGCAACAATTGCCCAGACGAACCACGGCAAATCGATTGAGAATCTAGCGGCCATTTCGCCCGCCATGAGTCCACCGAAGAATCCGTAGATTGCCAACTGAATTGTTACGTAGGCAACGATCGAAGTGAATGCAGATGCGACACCAGCATTTGTTCCGAGTCCGCGACCCACATAGGCGAAGAACGCGCCGGTGTTTGTAACTCTGCTGCTCATTGCGGTGTAACCAACGCTGAACAAAAGCAGAACTAGACCGACCGCGAGGTATGCACCTGGGGCGGCGGCGCCGTTTCCGGCAAGCATTGCTACTGGAACTGCACCGGTCATTCCGACCAAAGGTGCAGATGCTGCTACGACGAAGAAGACGATCCCGAGTACGCCGAGTCGACCCTTCTTTAGCTGTGTATCTGACATAAGTGTCTATCTCCTCATTGAGTAAACGAATCGTTCGGGTATGAACGATTTCTCTAAGCGTGGCGAAAGGCCTTACGGTTTGCAAGTTGACGGCCCGCCGTGGCGCGACCTTATCCGAATCGTTATAAATGGTCTAAATGACAGATTATTCGGACACTAATGATTCAGTAGGGTTTTAGATATGAGCGAATTGCACGGATTCATTGCCCCACTGACCCCTACAGGCAAGAGCACTTTGGTGCCGAATATGCCATGGTACTACTCTGGCACCCTGCTGACGGTTGAGTATCTAACCGACCCGGCCAACGTGCGTGCCATTCTGCCCGATGACATCGAGCTGGCCGACGAGCAACCGGGAGCCGTAGCGCTGATCTGGGCCGACTGGCAAAGCTGCAGCGAAGGCGGCGCCGAGTTGCTCGACCCGATTCGCTCGCAGTATCTCGAGGCCTTCGTGGTTGTTCGATGCAAGCACAAGGGTGTCACCTATTCACGCTGCGTTGCGATTTGGGTAACCAAAGACTTTGCGATTGCACGCGGATGGTTTCAGGGCTACCCGAAGAAACTCGGATCAGCGCACGTCACCCGAATTTTCAATCATGGCAAAGCAACCCCGAAACTCGAGTCTGGCGCAAAAATCGGTGCGAGTCTCTCGGCCTACGACCACCGCCTTGCAAGCGCAGTTCAACGGGGTCTGACCCCGATGGATTTGGAGGGGTTAGCCCTGGATGGCCGACACCGC
>CAZSRJ010000001.1:0-6371 GCA_964609235.1 uncultured Rhodoluna sp. | reverse complement strand
CCGAAAAAACTCGGATCCGTTCACGTCACAAGAATTTTCAATCACGGCAAGGCAACACCAAAACTCGAGGCCGGCGCAAAAATCGGAGCGAGCCTCTCGGCATACGATCACCGACTTGCAAGCGCAGTTGTTACGTTGCGTGAGCCTAGCGAGACAAACGGATTTGTAAACGGCCACAAGATGTTGCACTCGCGATTTATGCCTTCAATTGTTCCGGGAGCCGGCAACTCGATGGACCAGCTAATCACAATGGGTGGTGTCGATGCAGATCTCGGTCAGGCATGGGTCGGCGATGCCGAACTTACTCTTGGTGACTCCCAGTGGGATGAATTGAATTCAATTCTGCCGGTGAAAGAAATTCTGGCTGGCTACTATCGCGAAGTCGGCGTGACTTTCAACGGCGGAACCCTCGTAGAAGATCGTTCGAAAAACAACTAGTTTCAAGAAAACTGAACCCCGAGATTTTCTCGGGGTTTAGTTTTTTACTTTTTAGAAATCAGCGAAGTACTCGTTGATTTCCCACTGGGTAACTTCGCGCGTTGTCGGGTCTTCGACCGCAGCGTTATAGCGCTCGATTTCGTCGCGCTTCATCACAAGGTGCACATTTACAAGCTCTTTCGCCATGTAGGTTTTGAAAGCCTCGTTGGCCTCGAGAGCATCTAGGGCCTCTGTGAAAGTCACAGGCAAAATTGCAGCGGCTTCGTTGTCATAAGCCATTCCCTCGGCAGGCTCTGGGCAAGCGAGGTTGCGCTTGATTCCGTCGAGAGCAGCCGCAAGAACGCTGGCGATTACGAGATAGGGGTTGGCGGCTCCGTCGCCAACTCGAACCTCAAGTCTCGTGCCCGAGCCGCGCTCTGGCGGAACCCTGAGCATGCAGCTTCTGTTGTCGTAACCCCAGTTGGCTCGGTAGGGAGCCAGGGTGTCTGGGCCGAGACGCTTGAAGGCGTTCACGGTTGGGTTGGTGAATGCAGTCAATCCAGCAGCGTTCTCAGTGATTCCGGCAATCATCTGCTTTGCAGTCTGCGAGAGATTTCCGGCGCCGTCGTGCATTTTGTTCACGCCGTTCATGTCTGTCACCGAGAAGTGAAGGTGGAAACCGCTGCCGCCCTCGTCGGCCCAAGGCTTGCCGACGAAAGTTGCGTGCTGACCCGAACGCGCCACAACCTCTTTGATTGCAGTCTTGAACATGAAGGTTCTGTCTGCGGCATCAAGAGCCTCGCTATGCCAGAGATTTATCTCATACTGCGAAGGGCTGAACTCATGGTTGCCCGCGAAAACGCCGATGTCGAGTTGATCGAGCATGCGCAGAAGGTGCAAGAAAGTTCCGTGCGGGTCAACCAGTGTTCCCGAGGTGTATACGCGACCGGTGCGCTCAAGTGAACGCTTGTAGCCGCCATCTTCGGTGCGATCTGCAATGTAAAACTCAAGTTCTGGGCCACAAACCGGTTGCAAACCGAGCGCGTTGTATTCGGCGATAACCTTGCGAAGCACCATTCTCGGCGACATCATGTTCTCGCTCATGTCAGGGTTGTAGGCATCCACCAAAACATATGCGACGCCCGGCTCCCATGGCAATTCGTGAATTGTGCTCGGATCAATCTGGGTAATCAAATCTTGGAGACCGTCAGATGCAATGTTGTTTGCGTCGAGAACGTCTCCGCCGGTTGTGGTAACCCAAACACCCTGACAAAAAGCAGGGCCGCTGTGGGCCGACTTGTCGATTTGGCTAACCAGCATGTCTTTCGACCTGGTGATACCAAGCACGTCTGAATAAATGAAACGCAGAACGTCAATTTCTCTTGATTGAAGATCTTTGCGCAGGGCTACGAGGTCGTGCTTCATTGCAACTCCTAGATAACAAAAGAGCGGTCTAACCACATCGTTAGGACTCAAACGAAATAATAGCCTTAGGAGATACTTGCAAAAGCGAAGATACTCAAAACGTTATGAAAGGTGAGCATGAAGGCCCTGTTTATTCAGCACGACCATGTGAGCCCAACCGGCCCGGTTTCAGAACGCCTTCGCCAGCACGGTTTCGAGATCGAAGAGCGCTTGGTGGTTTCGCAAGACAACTTCGGCAATCCAAATGTGACCTTCGAATTTCCAGATTTCAACGACTACGACGTCATCATTCCAATGGGCGCCCCATGGGGTGCCTGGGATGACGCCTGCATCGGAAACTGGCTTTTGCCAGAAATCGAGTGGATTCGCCAGGCCGTCAGCAGCGGCAAAGCTGTGCTCGGCATTTGCTTCGGCGGCCAGCTAATTGCGCGTGCAATGGGTGGCTCGGTTGCTCCGGGCGCGAAAGGCGAAATCGGTTGGACATACATTCACAGCGATCAACCAGAGCTTGTCTCTAACGGCCCTTGGTTTCAGTTTCACTATGACCATTGGAAAGTGCCGCCTAAAGCAACCGAGATTGCTCGCAACCCGGTCTCTTCTCAAGCGTTCTTGATTGAAAACTCAATGGCCGTGCAGTTTCACCCTGAGCTAACGGCAGCAGCGCTCAAGGGCTGGCTCGACTGGGGTGGCGACAAAAAAGTCGAGCAAGACGGTCAAGACCCGGTTGTCATGCTTGAGCAAACTCGAGCCGAAGACGCTGCAGCGCGCGAGCGAACCTTTGCGCTGGTCGACAACTTTTTGAAAAAGGTTGCCAAG
This sequence comes from uncultured Rhodoluna sp., assembly GCA_964609235.1. GTDB lineage: Bacteria > Actinomycetota > Actinomycetes > Actinomycetales > Microbacteriaceae > Rhodoluna. Next base: position 3,713 of record CAZSRJ010000001.1, on the reverse strand, counting down.
CTCATCTAGTTAGCAAGAACTAGCGAAGCGTGACCTTCACCGGCATGCGCTTGATTCCGTGCACAAAGTTTGAACGCAAGAAGTCGACATCGCCAACGCGCTCGACTTTGTCGACGCGTCTCACCAGGTCTTCGAACATTACGCGCAACTCGATGCGGGCGAGAGCGTTGCCGAGGCACATGTGTGGCCCGCCGCGACCGAATGCCATGTGCTCGTTAGGGTTGCGAGTGACATCGAACTTGTTCGGGTTTTCAAAGACGCTGTCGTCGCGGTTTCCTGAGGCAAACCAGGGCACAATTTTCTGACCCTTCTTGATCTCGACACCGTTGAAGTCAACATCCTTGGTTGCTGTGCGTCTGAAGTGGTAAACCGGGCTCGCGTAGCGCAAGAACTCCTCTACAGCCCAAGGAATTAGGTCTGGTCGCTCCTGCAGCAGAGCCAACTGGTCTGGGTTGTTGATCAGATTGTTCATGGTGTGGCTAATCGTGTGACGTGTAGTTTCGTTTCCGGCAACGACCAGAAGCAAGAAGTTGGTGTGAAAGTCGCGTTCGGTTAGTTCGATGCCGTCAGACATCGGGCTATTGATTAGAACCGAAACCAAATCGGTTCCGTCTTTACCCTTTCGCTGACGAGCGAGTTCGTCACCGTATGCAAAAACTTCTAGTGCGGCAGGTGACTTAAACGGAACCAGTCGATACTTCTCGCTCTCTGGGTCACTAATCAAAACGTCAGCGTGCTCTGGGTCGTCGAAACCAATCATGCGGTTTCCCCATTCGATCAGCTGACCGGTGTCGCTCTCTGGAACGTCGAGCAACTTAGCGAGCACCTGAATAGGAAAGTCAGCTGCAACTTCTTCAACGAAATCAAACTCGCCTTTTGCAAATGCGTTATCGAGTGTGGTTGCGGTTAGACCGCGCAAAAATGTTTCGTACTTCGCAACGGCCTGCGGAGTGAACTGACCCTGCAGCAATCGGCGTAGCGCACGGTGACGAGTGCCATCGGTTTCGAGCAATGAACGACGAGCTTCTTCTTGCTCTGCGTCAACCTCTTCTAGGTTTGTGAAACGCTCGCTGGTGAATGTGTCTGAGTCGCGCAGCACTTTGACGATGTCGTGGTAGCGGGTTACCGAGTAGAAACCGCTGTTCGGTTTCTCTTCTTCGTTCCAGTGAATCGGAGACTCTCGTCTCAGATCTGCAAACAGCGACCAGGGTGCGCCATTTTCGAATACGTCAAGGTTGGCAAGAGTGATGCTCTTCATCGAGCTCTCCTTCGAGATTGTTCGGATGCGAATAATCTCAGATTAGCGACCAAGTCATTGTTGTTTGGCAAATTGAGCAAATAGTTATCATTCGGATGTAAACGACTTCGACTTTGCAACTTAGTATTGCAAGAGCAGGGCAAGGCGCAGGATAGGGGCTCAAATGGCTGGTCAGCACACTCTCGCCGAAACCGAAAGACAGGTTTCAGAGCGTCTCGCCCACATGAATCTCGACTTTCAGGCCATGGCCGTCACCTCAAACCTGTTCAGGGCCGCGAGCGCGGTTCGAAACCACCTGGAGCGCACGGTTTTGGCTGCCAGCGGATTGTCTTGGACTGCCTTCGTTGTGCTCTGGGTCACCTGGATCTGGGAGCCAATCGAAACCCGTCAGATCGCAGACGAGGGCGGCTTCTCGAAAGCCACACTAACCGGCGTTCTGAACACCCTCGAGGGTCGCGGCTATCTCACCCGTGAAAAGAGCAAGGATGACGGCCGCCTGGTTTTGGTTTCTCTAACCGATAGTGGTCGCAAGCTCATGGATGGCTTGTTTCCCGAGTTCAACAAGCAGGAACAGAAAATCTCAAGCGTTGTTGACGAGAAGAATCAGACCCTGTTTGCAGACATGCTGCGCGCAGTGACTGCTTTCACCGAAGCTCAGTAGCTGCCACGCGATCTATAAGCAGACACGCAACCAAGCCACAGATTTAGATTGCTTTTGCCTTTGCGGCTTCGCTGACAAACTTTTCAAAAATCTTGGCCTGCTGGTCATCGGTGTTCCAGTTGTCTTCTGGGTGCCACTGCAATCCGAACGCCCAACCCTTTGACCTAATCGATACGGCTTCGATGGTGCCCTCTGCCGACCGTGCAATTACCTCGAGCCCATCGCCGAGTCGATCGAGCATCTGGTGGTGGTAGCAACTCGATTCAACTGTTTGCTGGGTGAGCCCAAGGTCTGCCCCGTGCGACTCGATTGTCACGTCGTGCACGTGGTGGCGGTGCGGCTCATCCATGTGTTGAACGAGTGTGCCGCCAGTTGCAACATTGACAATCTGGGTGCCACGGCAAATTGATAGCAGCGCAACCCCTCGCTCGATGGCCCAGTTAGCCAAGCTGATGTCGGCGGCATCCTGCAGATCGTGCACGCCGTAGATTTCATCGCTCTGAGACTCTTGGCCGTAGGTGCGGGGGTTCACATCACCACCACCCGGCAGCAAGACGCCCTGAAAGCCGGCGAGGCGTTCATCCCAGTTTGAATTTGCAACCGGCAGCAGGGTCATGGGTTCGCCACCGGCGGCGTATACCGCCTCGGCCAGTCGCAAGGCCGTAACTATGGCGTCTCGGCGCGTGGCAGATGTGTTCTCGGCAAAGCGACCGAGAATGGCGATTCGCGGGCGAACTGGCTGGGTCACAAGAGCTCCTAAATCGTTACAAATCTTGGCTTTCCTGCTTGTAAGTATGTCGTATTCTAGGTCATTAGCATCCAAATGAAATGCATTCTTAGCTGACAAAGGGGCCAGAAGAGTGAGCACAATCGAGCTCGTAGGGGCATCAATTGACACCCGACACTTCATCAACGGAACGCGTGTGGCCTCGGCCGAAACTTTCACCAACACCTCTCCGGTCGATGGCAGTTTCTTGGGCGAAATTTCTCGCGGTGGTGAGCACGAGGTAAACCTTGCGGTCGCTGCGGCGAAGGCGGCATTCAAAGGATGGGCCGCGATGGGCCCGAAGAAGCGCGGCGAACTTTTGCACAAACTCGCCGACCTGGTCGAAGCGAACATCGAGACTCTCGCGCAACTCGAAACCATGGATAACGGATCGCTATTGCGCTCACACCGCCGCGGCGTGATGCCACGTGTCGCGCTCAACATTCGCTTCTTTGCCGATTGGGCAATCAACGATTTGCACCACGAAGTTTTTGAAACTCGCGGTCACAGCAACAACATCTCGTGGGATCCATCAGGAGTTTGCGCGCTAATCACTCCATGGAATGCCCCACTCATGTTGGCGACTTGGAAGATCGGTCCGGCTCTTGCAGCAGGCGACACGGTTGTTTTGAAGCCAGCAGAGTGGACTCCCCTGTCGGCGTCTTACTTCGCAGACCTCACCAAGCAGGCCGGAATTCCAGATGGCGTTTTCAACGTTGTGCAAGGCTACGGAAAAGAAGCCGGCGCAGCGTTGGTCGCACACAAAGACATTTCACGAATCTCATTCACCGGTTCGGTACCAACAGCAAAAGTTATTGCTCGCGCCGCGGCAGACAATCTAACTCCGGTTAGCTTCGAACTCGGCGGAAAGAGCCCGCTCTTGGTTTTTGAAGACGCCGACCTAGACCTCGCAGCCGAACTCGCTGTTGAACAATATGACAACGCCGGTCAGGTTTGCCTCTCGGGCACCCGAATCTTGGTGCACGAATCGGTTGCCGACGAATTCGCAGCCAAGTTCATCGAGCGCG